>NZ_JAUBTT010000029.1:12440-78253 GCF_036705125.1 Microcoleus sp. B7-D4 | reverse complement strand
GAGCATTTCCATTTGTCAATAACCTTTGGAGATTATTATGTCATCTCATGCCCCTTTACGCAAGGCAGGGCGATCGCGCAAAGCCGGCGTTAAACTGATACAGAAAACTGGCGGAAATCTTGTTTTAGCTTCCGGCGTCACCATTACCATGCTATTTGGTATGGTGTTAGCGCTATCTTTAGCCTCTGTTTTGATTCTCAACAGCCCCGATCCAGTCGCCGGATTGGCGATCGCACTTCCCATAACTCTAATTTTCAACATCGCTGCTTTTTTCCTATCGCCTTACTTGATGGACTTAACCCAAAATTGGCTATACCATACTCGCTGGGTTTCCCTAGCAGAAATAGAAAGCCTAAGTCCCGAAACAGCTAAAGTTATTCAGAAGGTTTGCAAGCAGAAAAAACTCTCTTATCCGCGTTTAGGAATTATCGACGACCAAAACCCTACTGCTTTTACTTACGGTTCATTTCCCAACAGCGCTCGCTTAGTCGTCAGTCAAGGTCTTTTCACCTATTTAGACGACGAGGAAATTGCGACTGTTTACGCCCACGAACTCGGTCACATCGTCCACTGGGACTTTGCAGTAATGACCTTAGCTTCGACTTTGGTGCAGATTACTTATTTAATTTACACTACAGCTCAAAGGATGGGTCGAAGTGGTGGCAGCAAAGCTAAAGATGCGGCCGGTACGGTAGCTGCTGTTGCTTATTTGTTTTACATCGCTGGCACTTATTTATTGCTGTATTTGTCGCGGACGCGAGAATATTTTGCCGACCATTTTGCTGCCGAAACTACTGGCAACCCCAATGCTTTGTCTCGCGCTTTGGTAAAAATTGCTTACGGTATTTTGGAAGAAGGACAAGGAGCAACAGAACCCAGCAGCTTATTAGAAGGAACTCGCGCTTTAGGCATTTACGATGCCAAAGCTGCCACATCTACTGGGACTGCTTACCGGATTTCTTCGGAACCAGAAAAGATTGGGCGAGTGTTTTTGTGGGATATGTTTAATCCGTGGGGTTGGTGGATGGAGTTGAACTCGACTCACCCGCTGACTGGTAAACGAGTTCGCGCTTTGAGCACTTATGCCGAACAATTAGGCTTGGATATTGAGTTTGATATGGGCCGAATTGTCGGCGAAGGCAACGATTTGAGCAAGCGGAAATTGTACGGCAATTTTGTGTTCGATGTACTGCTGTACAGTGCAGAAACTTTGGGGTTAGCGGTGGGTTTTGCGATCGGCATTGCGCTGTATGCTGTAAACCCGATGATGATGATTTCTTGTCCTTTAATCGGTTTGGGCGTGGGAATTTTGCTCAAGACTTTGGTGATGTTCCCCAATTACGAACAAGCAGAACACTTAGATGTTTTAACCTTAATGTCTGACCCTTACGCAAGTCCTTTGCGGGGTCAACCGGCGCAACTGCAAGGCGAATTAATTGGTCGCGGCGATGCGGGTTATGCGTTTGGTTCTGATTTGAAATTGCAAGATAGAACGGGAATGATTTATCTGCGATATGCTTCTCGTTTTGGCCCAATTGGTAATTTTCTGTTTGGCATGAAACGGGTTAAAAGTTTGATTGGGATGGATGTTAGCGCATTGGGTTGGTTCCGCCGGGGTGTTGCACCTTGGATGGATTTGATTCAGCTTGAAAGCGATAGCGGTACGACGGTTAAGAGTTATCACCGCTTCTGGTCTTTTGTCATGGGTATCGGTGCGATCGCGATCGGTATTGCGGCGCTATTTGTTTCATTTCCTGCTTAATAGTTGACAGGTGAAACCTTTTAAGTTAAATAAAATTAAGCTCGAAAATTCGAGCTTAATTTTTGGGTGATATCATGTCCGATCGATTGACCATAATATCCCAGCAGGGCGGGTTTTTGAGATGGTCAATTATTGGCAGATATTGGCAGGTTTACCCGCCCCTACCTGATTTAGGTTAATCGACCGGACATGATATTACATACGGTTTTATCTAATCTCATACCGCTCTAACTTATCTTTTTTTTATCAAAATAGTGAGTTAACTAACCGCTTTCGACGTGTTAGTGAAGCGGCGCGGTAGCGCTCTTGTCGCACAGAAATAAAAAAGGAAGAAGTAAAGAAGGAGATAGGTAATCTTATAGTATGAAGGAAGTAATTCAGTTATGAGCAAACATGACAGTCAAAATTGCTACAATTAGTTTGTTGTTGATAGTATTAAGTTTAGCTGTCAGCAGCCCCAGCAAAAAACTTAGGGGTAACTTAACAAAGTTGACGGCCCAAACGGAAAACAGAGAGAAAAAAAACACCGTGCAAGATATTCTCGATGACAGCGCAAAATTAGAAAAACTAGCTGGCGACTTCCAATTTATAGAAGGCCCGATTTGGCATCCAGACGGCTTTTTGCTGTTCAGCGATATTCCCGCCAATATTATCTATAAATTTGGCTCAAATCAGCAAGTTGAGGTATTTCGCCGCCCTTCGGGAAAAGCCAACGGGAATACTTTAGACAAAGAAAACCGCTTACTTACTGCCGAACACGAAAATCGCCGCGTATCCCGCACGGAAAAGGACGGCAAAGTTATCACATTGGCGGATAGATACGAGGGCAAGCGGCTCAACAGCCCGAACGATTTGGTGGTTAAATCCGACGGCAGCATTTATTTTACCGATCCGTCCTACGGTGTTAGTAAAGACCAGGAAGAATTGGGTTTTTACGGTGTTTATAGGCTGGCACTAGACGGAAAATTAACTCTGCTGGTTAAGGATTTGGTGCTGCCGAACGGCATCGCTTTTTCACCAGACGAGCAAAAACTTTATGTCAACAATTCGGAATCGGGATACATTGCCGTTTTCGATGTAAAACCAGACGGAACTGTTACAAATGAGCAGCTTTTTGCGGAGTTAAAAGATGCCAGTCAAAGCGGAGTACCCGACGGTTTAAAAGTTGATGTAGAGGGGAATGTTTACAGCACCGGGCCGGGGGGAGTGTGGATTTTTTCGCCGGATGGCAAGCTTTTGGGGAAGATTTCTGTGCCTGAGACGGCGACTAATTTGGCTTGGGGAGAAAGCGATCGCAAAACGCTTTATATTACCGGAAGTACAAGTCTGTATCGGATTCGCCTTAAAATTGCGGGTGTGCGGGCTGGAAAATAATCTAAAATAGGGCAAAGTTGAAAATAAAGCGGTTTGTCGTGAGGACTTTATTCCTTACGGCAAACACTTTTTATTAGGGGTAATTGACCTGGCATAATATAATCCTACTTGTCAAAATCAGTCATTCCCAATTCTAACATCTAAAATCTAAAATCTCAAATGGTATTAATAGCTCGGTTGCACAAATTTCTGACTGCTACAGTCGATCGCACATCGCGATCGCACACAAGATTTTGCTTGACTCTGAGCTTGACATTTGCCACAGTTTATGCTATTTTAGGACTCAAGCAAGCCTTCAGCGGGCAGTATATCGTGCAAGATGATGCCAGACAGCACGTTTTCTGGATGATGCGGTTTGTCGATCGTGAATTATTCCCCAACGATTTCATTGCTAATTACTTTCAATCAGTCGCCCCTGCAGGATACACCACGCTCTACAAATTAGCAGCAACAATTGGCATTCAACCGCTATTATTTCACAAAATATTGCCACTATTTCTCGGCTTAATCTCCACTTATTACTGTTTTGGTCTTTGCCTAGAAATGCTGCCAGTGCCGATGACTGGATTTATTGCATCTTTGCTGTTAAATCAGCATATGTGGATGACCGATGATTTGGCTTCCACAACGCCAAGAGCTTTTATCTATCCGATATTTCTGGCTTTTTTATATTATTTGTCGCGCAGTTCCTTGCTGCCTTGTTTAGGGGCGATCGCGCTTATCGGACTATTCTATCCTCCTTACGCCTTGGTTGCTGCTGGAATTTTAGTTTTGCGCCTGCTATGCTGGGAAAAGGGCAGTTTGCGCTTGTCGGGCGATCGAACAAATTACCTATTTTGCAGTACAGGTTTAGGACTAATCTTTTTAGTAATGCTGCCCTATGCCTTAGATAACTCGGAATTTGGCCCAACTTATACCGCAGCAGAAGCGAAGCAAATGGGCGAATTTGCACCAGACGGCAGAAATGCTTTTTTTCGTCCCAACCCCAAAGATTATTGGTTGACAGGGCGGGGCAGCGGGATGTTTCCCAAGTCGCTGTTTACACCTGTAACTCACTGTGTCGGATTGTTATTTCCGCTACTGCTGTTTTTGCGATCGGCTTTTCCCTTAGCCAATCAGATTCAACGCCAAATTTGGCTTTTGCTTCAGCTATTTTTAGCATCCTCGGCGATGTTTCTTGCGGCTCACGCTACCATTTTTAAGCTGTATCAACCGGGTCGTTATACGGCATACAGTTTGCGATTTATTATTGTTTTTATAAGTGCGATTTCCCTAACTTTAATTATCGATGGAGTCGGTCATTTGGCATTAAAAAGCGCAACAACATTTGATGTAAAAAAAATCGTTGCACTAATTACGACAGCCACAATCGCTATCGCCGTTGTTCTTTATCCCTGCTTGGTCGAAAATTTTCCCACAGTCGGGTATGTAGAAGGTAAAATGCCGGGTTTGTACAAATTTTTTGAGCAACAACCTAAAGATATCTTGATTGCTTCAATCGCGGCAGAGACTGATAATTTGCCAACCTTTAGTCAGCGTTCTGTTCTGGTGGCAAAGGAATATGCAGTGCCGTATCAGAAAGGCTACTACAGCAAATATCGGCAGCGAGTTAACGATTTAATTCGCGCTCAATACACTCCCGATCGAGCTGTATTGCAAAATTTTATTAATCAATATGGAGTTGATTTTTGGATGCTCGATCGCAATGCTTTGACTCTTGATTATGTAGAGGACTACGGCTGGATCGATGACTTTGATTCTACACCGCAGGCGATGCTTTCTCTCAAACAAGGGAAAATTCCCGCTTTACCTTCAGCAATGACAAGCTGTGCTGTTTTTCAGAATGAAATTGTAGTGGTTTTGGATGCGTCTTGTATTGTGAAATTGACTGGGAATTAAGGCGAGACAGAGCTTTGGAATATGCGTTACCAGGAAGAGCCTGGGAACTAGAAAGAACTGTTCGGATTCTGAAGCTACAATTGCTGTATGGAGATTCTTTAGGAGCGATCGCCCAATGCGTTATAATCCCCATAAGAGATAATGGTGTAGCTCAATGACACAAATTCTCGATCGGGAAACTTTCGATGGGCGAGTGGTGCTCAACGGCACTTGGGAGCAATTCAAGTTAATCCAGAAGGTTTCGGAAAATTCTCCTGGCATAAAGTTGTCTTTTTTTGCAGGGGCGATCGAGATTCTGATGCCGGGATTCCAACACGAAAATTTTTCGGAAATCATTGGTTACTTAGTGACCACTTTTCTGCTGCAACAAGGTATTAAGTTTTACCCATCTGGTTCAATGACGCAGGAGAAGACGCCAGAAGCTTCTACTCAAGCAGACAAATCGTTTTGTTTGGGAGAACCTAAGTTGATTCCCGATTTGTCGATCGAGGTAGTTTATACTAGCGGTGGACTGAGCAAGTTGCCAAAATATCGAGCTTTGGGCGTGCCTGAAATCTGGTTTTGGGAAGATGGCACGCTGCGACTGTATCATCTCCGGGAAGATGGCTACGAGCAAGTAATTCAGAGTCAACTGTCAGGATTGGAAACGCTGGATATCGATTTGCTAAGACGCTGCATTTTAATGGGTGAAACTGATTTGGCTGAAGCGGTTAAGGTTTTTGGCAAGGGAATCTCGCTCGATCGTACATGATATCATGTCCGATCGATTGACCATAATATCCCAGCCGGGGCGGGTTTTTGAGATTGTCAATTATTGGCAGATATTGGCAGGTTTACCAGCCCCTACCTGATTTTGGGCGAAGCGAAGCGGAGGGAATCTACCGGACATAATATGACAGCAAAACGTTCGATTTTCCGGTGGAGGCGATCGAAATTTTAGTGGTTTTGGCAACATCTGGAAAAAAGAGAATCCCCAGATGCCGGACTTTTTAAATAAGTCTGGTTCTGCTGTTGGTGGGAACGAGAAATACAGTCTTTTGTAGGGGCAATCCCCTTGCGGTTGCCACTCCTGATGGGTGATGTTGCGGATATCGTGCAATTAAATAATCTCCGCAATCAAAGGTGAATATAGATCCGGGGTCAAGTTCGCAGACAATGAAAATTGCACAAAAGCTCGATCGCCAATTATCTCTTTAACAAAAACATGACAACACTTTACGTCAACCCGCAAACAGGCAGGGATTCCGCAGTCGGCAGCCAATCAGCCCCATTCAAAACTATAGCCCGCGCGATCGCCCGCGCTGCGTCGGGAACTACGATTCAGTTATCACCGGGAACTTACAGCGCTGCTAGCGGCGAAAAATTCCCCTTGGAAATTCCATCGGGAGTAAAAGTTATTGGCAATGAAACTAACAAAGGTACCGGCACTCTAATTCAAGGAAGCGGCAAATTTGTCAGTCCCACCGCTGCAAGCCAAAATATCACCATACTACTAGCAACTAATTCCCAATTGCGCGGAGTAACTGTCACTAATCTTGATAGTCGCGGCACGGGAGTCTGGATTGAGTCAACTTCTCAGACTGTGGCTAACTGCACTTTCACGCTTTGCAAGGGCGAAGGCGTGTTTGCCACGGGCACTGCTAATCCTGCGATTCTCGACAACATATTTGTGGAAAACTCAGCCGCTGGCGTAATTATGGCGGGAACTGCTAAGGGAGAAATACGGCGCAATATTTTTCAAAAGACGGGTTTCGGCATCTCTCTGCAAGCTCAGTCGGCTCCTTTGATTGCTGATAACCAAATTTTGGAAAATCGCTCCGGTATAGTTTTAGCAGGGGAATCTAAGCCGATTTTACGCAAAAATCGCATCGAAAAAAATACGGAAGACGGTTTGACTGCGGTGGGGAAGTCGCTGCCAGATATTGGTACTGCTCAAGATTTGGGCGGCAATATTTTTCAGAATAACGGTGAATTAGACTTGCAAAACGCGACTGGGGTTAAGATTTCTGCGGTGGGAAATCAGCTCAATTCTTCGCGGATGAAAGGTTTATTTGATTTGGGCAATGTGACGGCAACTCCGACTCCTGGCGGGCTACAGTTCAGCGACACCAACACGCATTGGGCTAAGGATTTTATCGATCGCTTGACAAAGATGAATATTGTTAGCGGGTTTCCCAACGGCACTTTTCAACCTTACGAGATTGTAACTAGAGCTCAGTATGCGGCTATGTTGGCGAAGGCGTTTGAATTGGTGCCGCGCCGTGAGGCGACGGTTTTTAAGGATGTGGCGGCGGATTTTTGGGCCAAGGGAGCGATCGACCAAGCCAATCGAGCTGGCTTTTTGGCTGGATATCCAGACAGCACGTTTCGCCCGGAACAGAATTTGACTAGAGTTCAGGCGATCGTATCTTTGGTAAACGGCTTGCAGTTGGGCGGCGGCAACCCCAATTCTTTGAGCGTTTATGTCGATCGATCTCAGATTCCCAGTTTTGCCACCGACGAGATAGCAACCGCCACAGAGCGCAAACTCGTGGTCAACTATCCCGCGCGCGAAAAGCTTTCCCCCGCCCACGACATCACCCGCGGCGAGATATCCGCCCTCATCTACCAAACTCTGGTAGCCACAAAGCGGGCCGAGCCAATTAACTCTCCTTACATCGTCTAAGGGAATTGGGAGAGAAGGGAGAGGATAACTTGGGGTACAAAGAACTCACATCTTGCACCATTCTCGCTCAACAGGCTTTCCGGCCTGTTCCACAAAGAGTAGATTTTCTTGTGGGGTGGGCATCCTGCCCGCCCTGAAAGGATTATTGAGAATGGTGCAATATCTCAGAAGAACCAACCCATCTCCCCTCTCCCTTGTCTCCGATTTCCCACTCTCACCCACTCTCGCCAACTCTCGGCCACTCCCACTCTCCCAAGTCTTGATTTGCGAGTACCCGAATCGTTTTATGATTAAACATTAAGAAATTAAGCAATCCTTAAGGTTCCACTGTCAGATTATGGCTAAAATTCAATTCTCTCGGGGTATAGACGAAGATGCTGTACCCGAAGTGCGCCTAACCCGTTCTAAAACGGGAGCTCAAGGCACTGCCACGTTTATCTTTGAAAATCCCAAAGCTCTCAGCAGCACCAGTACCGAAGACATTACTGGAATGTACATGATCGACGACGAAGGCGAACTCCTCACTCGCGAGGTTAAGGCTAAGTTCATCAACGGTCAGCCTGCTGGTTTGGAAGCTCTTTATCTAATGAGAAGTCCCGAAGAATGGGATCGATTTATGCGTTTCATGGAACGCTACTCGGAATCAAACGGCTTAGGATTTAGCAAGGCATAATTGATGGGAATAGGGCATGGGGCATGGGGTATAAGGCATTGGTTATATCATTTCCGGTAACACCGGAATGATGTTGACTGTTGACGGTTGACTGTTGACGCCGTGAACAGTCAACCGTCAACAGTGAACTCTAATTTACTATTCCGATGCTAACGGATTTGATATTATTGGTTATTAATTATTTGATAATGAATAACTAACAACGAACAAATCACAACTAACTAATGACTTCTTCCCTCTTCCCTTTTCCCTTTTCCCTTTTCCTGATTCCTTCTTGCTTCTTGCTTTTTCCTTCAACATCTGTTATATGACGCAAATTCCTCACCCCGACTTATCTAAAATAACCGTAAATTGCGCTATCATTACTGTTAGCGACACGCGCTCTGCTGAAACAGACACTAGCGGCTTGTTAACTAAGAAGCTGCTAAAAGATGCGGGTCACTCTGTGGTAGCTTACACTGTTGTTAAAGATGATGCGGCAAAAATTGTATTGCAAATGCAGGCTTTTTCCCAGCGTGAAGATGTGGATGCAATCATTTTTAACGGCGGCACGGGCATCGCTCCCCGAGATACGACCTATGATGTGATGGAGAGTTTGCTTGACAGGATTTTACCGGGATTTGGGGAGATATTTCGGTTTTTGAGCTATCAAGAAATTGGTTCGAGGGCGATCGCCTCTCGGGCAGTGGCAGGCGTGTATAAAGGCAAGTTAGTCTTTTCTCTTCCTGGATCTAGCAATGGCGTGAAACTAGCTGTGGAAAAGCTAATTTTACCCGAATTAGTTCACTTGGTGACGCAGTTGCGCGGAGGGTGATATCAATTCCGGTAACACCGGAATGATGGGGAGTGGGGAGTGATCCGTGGGGGAATGTGGAATTATTGACCTTGACTCGATCATTCCCACCCAACCGGAAACGATAGGAGGTCGCTTTCTTCAATCTCTTCAATCTAAAATCTAAAATCTAAAATCGCAAGCCCCCGGGTTTAGCAATGAGGTCGCTTTCTTCAATCTCTTCAATCTCTTCAATCTAAAATCTAAAATCTAAAATCTAAAATCGGCTGACTGGCTGCATTCACCGCAAGAAACGGGTGGCTTTGAGCCTACTCTATCGCTAAAGTGAGGAAACATCAAAATTCCCTTGACTTAGACTAGATGATTTCGATGCAGAATGCGAGTGTCTATGCTAGCGAAGATTATCACCGGATTGCTCGGGCGATCGCCTTTATGCGACAACACCACCTAAACCAGCCCAATCTGGCAACTGTGGCCCAACACATAGGACTGAGTGAATATCATTTTCAACGGCTATTTACTCAATGGGCCGGCATTAGCCCCAAGCGGTTTTTGCAATATCTGACAGTTGAATATGCCAAGTCAAAAATCACTCAGACTAAAAGCCTTCTCGACCTAACATTGGACGTGAGACTATCGAGTCCCGGACGATTACACGATTTATTTGTGAACTTGGAAGCAATGTCACCAGGGGAGTTCAAAGCAGGCGGAGCAGGTTTACAAATTCGCTATGGCATTCATGATACCCCCTTTGGCACATCTCTAATCGCGACAACTACCCGTGGTATTTGTAATCTTTATTTCTTGGATACAACAGACGAACAAACCGCTGCACAAAGACTGCGATTGACCTGGAAAAATGCTGAAATCATTCGTGATGAGCAAGCCACTCAATCATTGCGCGACCTGATTTTCAATTCAGAAACTCTCAGCGAGCAAAAACCACTAACGCTCTTGGTAAAAGGCACTAACTTTCAGATTCAAGTTTGGCGAGCACTTTTGCAATTGCCATTTGGTGCGATCGCCACCTATCAGACTATAGCTCAAATGGTAGCACGCCCAACTGCTGCTAGAGCTGTAGGAAATGCGATCGGTAACAATCCTATCGGCTATCTAATTCCATGTCACCGAGTCATTCGAGAATCTGGAGAAATCGGTGGCTATGGCTGGGGAGTAGAGCGTAAAACAGTCATGTTAGGTTGGGAAGCTAGCCGTACAATCTGCGAACCCACCCTCGCAGGAATAGAGCGATCTAACGGTATCAATCACCCGCCGGAGACTACCTCTGATCCCAACACATAACCTCTGTGCGATCGGGTGCATGGGCGTTGTTTTGCTGCGTCGCCTAGAGAACTTTTAAGAACCTCCGACTTCAATCACCGTTCTTTTTTCCCGACCGAAAGCATCCAGGATACAAGCCCCCGGATTCATCCGTCCAGAAATAAAAAACCTGTATCCGATAAACAAGGGCCCGAATTTATCCGTGGGGTCAATGCTTCAATTCTTTAATCTAAAATCTAAAATCTAAAATCTAAAATCGATTGACCATCCCATTTCAACAACTGTGCGTACCTCGTAATCAGCAAGTTCCCGTTTTAAAGGTAGTGGGGCACATTCATCAAGCAGGATTCGCATAGGCTGTCAGCATCTCCTTGGCTAATTCAAGAGCTGCAATTGTCTGTTCCCAACTGACACTAGGGAAATGGTCTAGAAATACCTCTAATGAATCACCAGCCTCAAGATAATCAAGTAGGGTTCTCATTGGTACACGAGTCCCAACAAAAACAGGGGTTCCCCCCAGAATATCGGGGTCGCTATGAACAACACGGGATGTTAATGTCATAACAAATTCAGCCAACTGGCTACCAGCTTTTACAACAATTGTATCCCAAAGTCAATCGATTTTAGATTTTAGATTTTAGATTTTAGATTTTAGATTTTAGAATAGAAGCATTGACCCCACGGATAAATTCGGGGGGCAAGTTTCATCGGATACAGGTTTTTTATTTCCCCGGTCCTGAGTCTGCTTTCGGAATGAATCCGGGGGCTTGTATCCTGGATGCTTTCGGTCATTTGATTTTCGTGAGCAGAAAGCCAAACACACGATCGCTAGCATCCATTTTATCTAAAACTACAACTTTTAGCAGTTTAGGCTGGGAAGCTAGCCATACAATCTGCGATCGATCTCGATAGCATTACTATTTTTGCTACTTGCCTTCGCAATCGATCGCAGATAAATTTCAGGGTGCAAGGTCGATCGATAATACACTAGAAATATTGCTGTATCGCCAGTTTTTCAATGACCAAGAATTTCAAAGGTGGTACCCGCCACGTGATTTATCCGTGGAATCAATCCAAAATCTAAAATCTAAAATCCTCACGCCCCCGAATTTATCTCGCGCAAGTCAATCCAAAATCTAAAATCTAAAATCTAAAATCGAATGACGCTGCCTACCGGATCTCGTTCTCCTGCTTTGTTCCAAACGCTTTCGCTGGTAGCTGACCCGATCGCATTTTTCGATCGCTACTCGGCCAAATACGGCGATACATTTACCGCCCGCGTGTTGGGGCCCGCTTCCCCCCCCGTGGTGTTTCTGGGCAGTCCAGAAGCGATTCAGGCGGTGTTTACGACGTTAGCCGATGCCTTTGAGTTTGGCAAAGTGACCAACGTATTTCGCCCCCTGGTCGGAAATGAATCCATAATAATGAATGAAGGGTCGCGACATCTGCGACAGCGACAGCTATTAATGCCCGCGCTGCATCGGGAACAGTTGCACAGTCAAGGGCATTTGATGGTTGATTTGACGCAAAAGCACACGATCGACTGGAAAGCCCCAGATGCGATCGCAGTCCGCGAAGAAATGTTAGAAATTTCGCTGGAAGTAATCTTGCAAGTCGTGTTTGGATTAGTGCCGGGAGAGCGCTACGAACGCCTGAAACAATTGCTCAGCAAGCTTTTAGAGGCGATCACCTCTGAGCTGTACTCCCTACAATTTTTCTTTGAACCGTTGCAACAAAATTTGGGGCCTTGGAGTCCGTGGGGGCAGTTTTTGCAGCAGATGGCGGAGATTGACTCGCTGATTTATGCGGAAATTGCCGAGAGGCGATCGCATTCTCTCGATTCGTCTCGCACGGATATTCTGTCGGTGTTGATGATGGCCCGCGACGACACCGGCGAATCCCTCGGCGATCGAGAATTGCGCGATCAGTTGATGACGCTGTTGTTGTTGGGACATGAAACGACTGGATCGGCGTTGACTTGGGCGTTTTACTGGCTGCATCAGTTTCCCGAATGCCTTGCTAGGTTGCGGAAGGAATTGGATGAATTGGGCGAGAATCCCGATCCGATCGCACTTTCGCAGTCGCCCTACTTAACAGCAGTCTGCAAAGAAGCGCTGCGGGTTTATCCAATTGCCTTAATTTCGCAGCCGCGCAAGGTGAAACGGACGATCGAACTCGAAGGCTATACATATCAACCGGGAACGATTTTAATCCCCTGTGTCTATTTGGCCCACCGTCGGCCTGAAACCTACGAAAATCCCGCCCGGTTCAATCCCGATCGCTTTTTAGAGCGCAAGTTTTCCGCCTCTGAATTTTTACCGTTTGGAGGCGGGAGTCGAAGCTGCATCGGGATGGCGTTATCGATGTTTGAAATGAAGCTGGTTTTAGCAACGGTGCTGTCTTCCCGTGAGTTTGTATCGAATCTCGATCGGCCAATTCGTCCGGTGCGCCGGGGAATCACCTTTGTGCCGCCCGATCGGTTTCGATTAACGGTTGTGGGCGATCGGCGTTAGATGAGAGTGAAACACCCTGTCATATCATTTCCGGTTACACTCATACATGATGTTGACGGTTGACGGTTGACGGTTGACAGTGAACAGTCAACAGTGAACAGTGAACTGGAATTTACTATTCCGATGCTAACGGATTTGATATCAAGCAAGATATGTTATTCGATGAAAATCCCAGCAACTTTGTCTCCATTCATAGTCATGTGTGCCACAAATTCATCTCCACCATCTTCAAAACTCAGCTTCCACAAATAAATCGGACAATTACCTTGTTTTATCTCACCAAAATAATTAAATGAGTATCCCTTTTGCAGGCGTGAAGCGAGCTGCTCGCTAACATCGTCAAACATTTGTTGTGTAATGCTCGCTTTGTAGCCTGCATCACCGACTGTAGTAAAAAGCTCGTAATTCTTCGATGCAGTGGCATCCAAGATAACCTGCAAACAATCGATGACGTTTTGAGAGGGGGCTGTCGGGTTCATGAAGATGTCCTTCTTTTAGGGTTCTATCAAAATGTCTAACAAATGGCGCTGTGAATAGCTTCTACGGCTGTCTAATATCAAATCCGGTAGCATCGGAATTATTTATCAGTAGGGGGCGCGATCGCAGAAATTTTTAAATCCACAGATTAGACTATTTACACTCACGCACCGCCCCAAGGATTGAATAATATCGATGCAACTTTACTATTTATAGCAGTTTTCAATCGAATTAAATAAATACAGCTTTAGACACGGCAGTGCCGTGTCCTACCCGATATCTGTACTTCACTCTACTGAAAACCGCTATATTGCCTTAGCAACAATAGTCCGGTGTCGGACTGTATTGCAAGTGATTGTCGGCTGTGCAAAACCGGAATCTACCAAAGCTTGCTCAATATCCAACCCAAAATACTGATCCAAATAAGGCTCCGTACTCTTGAGCAAAGTCAAAATATAAGGAGGCATTTTGGCATAAACTTCCGACTGAGGATTCATATCCATAATTGTCAAATGTCCGCCAACACGCAGCAAACGCCTCGCTTCCCGGAATATTTCTTTAGTAGCTTTCTGCGGCAATTCGTGACAAACTAAACAAATAGAAACTAAATCAAAAGCCGCCGCAGGCAAACCAGTAGATTCAGCAGCAGCGTGAACCCAAGTCGGAGATTTTTGATTTAAAGATTGGGATTCTCGCTGTTGAGAACGGTATTTAGCAACGGCTAAGAAATAAGGCGACAACTCTACCCCAGTCATCTTCGCTTCCGGGTAAACCTCCCCAAGAGCAAACGTACTCAATCCCACACTGCATCCCAAATCCACAATATCTTGCGGTGAAGAAACAATCTGCGATTTGATGACTTCGTGATAGCTGGCGCGGAGTTTAGCATCGCCTTCTGCACCCGCTTCCGGCCAAATTGTGGCGTGAACTGTACGGGCTGCAACTTCAACTTCTGTAGCAGCTTCCCAACTCATATTACCTTTTTCATAAGCGTGGAATGAAGTTAGATAATATTTCGGGTAAACAAGATCGGGATTTTGGACGCTGAGCAATTCTGCATCCCAATTCCGGGACAAAAGTGCTTGCGATTCTTGTCGCCAATGCACTCCGATTTTTTCTCCTCTTTTTATCATCATTTCCCGCGCTTGGTGCTTGGCTAGATTAGCCAAAGGCTTGATGGAGAGTACGCCATTTACTAAACGCGAGGCTAATCCCGGAGTTTTTTTAACTGCAACCGTCATGTTTTATGTTTTTCTATTTGGCGCCAATTATTGTAACACAGTGCGAGGATTTTGAGTTGTCAATATAATGAAACTTAACTTTGTGCGGGCGAGTGAAATGCAAATGTTTTGTGGTAAAGACTTTTTTTTATGAACCGCAGAGGGCACAGAGAACGCAGAGTTAGAGAAGAGAGAAAAGCTCAGAGGATTGCAAAACTGGATATTGTCGTGTAATATTTATTTGTGCTTACCTACTTAGTTCTGGGAAATTTATCTGGAATCTGGAATCGGATTTCCCGAAGTTGGAGTAATTGGAAGAACACTTTAAATCGGGCTATTCAGGAGTTTGTGATGAGCAAATCTATTGTGGAATTGGTTGACAATTTGCCGTCGGGTGGCGTCACTGTGATGATGCTCAAATCCCTCGATTTTGTGGTTCCGGGGGAGTGGAACAATCTCACGGGTTTTGATAATACTATTGAAGCGGTGACAGGGGAAACAAAGCGCAAATTAGTTGAGAAAATTCGCGATCGCGCGATCGAGCTTTACGCTAACCCCAACGAGCCATATCAAGGCGTAGTCAGGCTTTACCAGTTAGCAGACAGCGCCGACAGTGCGTTAGGTGCAACGGCTATGGCGAATAAAATCGGCGAAAACATCGGCTTTCTTTCCTTTCTCAACCGCCTCACTCCCAAAGCTGACACAACTCAAACGATCGACTTGTGCGTCAAAGTGGCGATCGAGCTAATTGCCTTCTGCAAACTTAACAATATTTCCCTTAACAATGTGGGAAGCTTTGGTAATTATTTATCTCATTACAAAGGCGAAGCTCTGATGCGGATGGCTGCTTTAGTTTGTGCTGACGGTTTAATTCCCCTTGGCCCGGACTTCATTAGAGTAGCACAAAATACTATAGGCGGATTGAATCCTTCAACCTTGCAGCAAAACTCAACATTCCAAAATATCAGCAACCTAATTCCCGGCGCAAATAATGCAGCAAAATTTGGATTCGTGACCACAACTTTCGCCTCAGCCCAAGGTTGGATGAACAATTTAGTACAGTCTCGCGGCTTAACTCCCGCTATAGTTTTAGGCAATCTCAAGCAATACGTTGATGTTACCGATGACAAATTGGATTATGTGGCGGCGTTTTTAGACATGACTACCAATTATTACGAACACACGGGAATTCAAACCGTTGCTCGCCGATTGATCGATCGAGCTTATGGCGAAATAGCCTCGGATAGATAGTAGAAAAGTCGTTCCCAGGTGAGGGAACAGAGGAAGGCAGAGCATGGTAACGAGGGAACTTGTTAGGTTCGCGTTTGCCATGCTGTTGAGTCTCTGCGGCCGTGAAAAATGGCGGTCACTATCACTCGGCTTGATACAATGCGATAATACACAGCATAGGGAAAGCGACGCACCACGGATCGCCGAACATCGCGATAGACAACTGGATATGACTCCGGCATCTGGCAAATTCGATCGAGCATTTCGTCAATACAGTCTAAAAACTCGTCACCAAGTCCTAGTTGCTGACTTTCATACCAAGTGTATGCTTCATCAACTTCTTCACGAACTTCTGGACGGAATACTAACGCATAATTCATAGTTTATTTTCGTGCTTTGACTGAAGCTTTAACTTCTTCCCAAGTCAGCACATTATCAGGATTTGCTTCAGAATCATCAATTCGGCGATCGAGTTCCTGCTTTTGAAAGTCTGTGAGGTCTGGGTGAACCTGTTCTGCCGCTATACTGTCTAAGATTGCTTGTACAAGACGAATCCGATCTTGAACGCTGAGGGCGACGATCTGATTTAATGTGCCTGTGAAATCCATAAATTTAAGTTAAGCGCCAAGGACTTAGTAGATTATTATAACTTAAAACAAATTGTGAAGAGGGATTCGGCGATTGAAATCGCTACTACACAAACCAAGTCCGCCTGCGCGGACTAAGAAACCCTCGATCGCAAAGTAAGTTAAAATAAGCAGATTATGTTTAGCAAACCTCTTTTAATCGCATTGTGAAAAACAAATCGCTTCCTTCATCCGTAACAGTCAAACTAGGCAAATTTGTCTGGACATCAATGTGGCAATTAATGATGTCAAAACTAGCGCCGCCCGATCGCACGGGAGCATACATTCGCCCCAGCAGCAGTTTCCGCAACTTTGTCAGCACTGCACCAGACAACCCTCACGGGCCCGCTGCGGGACGGTATCGCCTCTTCGTGGGTACGGGATGCCCTTGGGCGCACCGCACTCTGGTGACGAGGGCGCTCAAAGGGCTGGAAGATGCGATATCCGTTTCTATTGTCTATCCCTCGGAAGGGGGGATGTGGGTGATGGAGTCGGAGACTTTTGGCTGCAACACGATGCCGGAACTTTACCAGTTGGCTTTACCGGGCTATCAGGGGCGGTGTACGGTGCCGGTGCTGTGGGATGATTCGACAAAGACGATCGTCAATAACGAGAGTTCGGAAATTATTGTGATGCTAAACTCGGAGTTTAACGAGTTTGCTGGCAATCCTCAAATGGATCTTTATCCTCTGGATTTGCGATCGCAAATAGACGAGTGGAATGAGAAGATTTACCAATCGGTGAATAACGGCGTTTATCGCTGCGGTTTCGCGCAATCTCAAGCTGCTTATGACTCGGCTTGTAGTGAATTGTTTGCTGTGTTAGACGAGATCGATCGAGCGCTGTTGAGGAGTCGTTACCTTTGTGGCGATCGGGTGACTTTAGCAGACGTGCGGCTTTTTACTACTCTATTCCGTTTTGATGCAGTTTACTACAGCTTATTCAAATGCAATCTGCGCCGCATTGAAGATTACGAGCATTTGGGAGCTTATCTGCGCGATTTGTACCAGTTACCGGGAGTTGCGGGCACTTGCGATTTGGAGGCTGTGAAGCGCGATTATTACGGCAATTTGTTCCCGCTGAATCCCGGCTGCATTATCCCCGCTGGGCCCGATCCGGCGAGTTTGCTCAAAACTCACGATCGAGAAAAAGTCCCACACAAACCCGGTGTTTGAACAAGTTGGCGCGGACTCGATCTTATTCTTGAATGTCACTTGTTGGCTGGTTTACTTCTTCGTCTTCAACTTCAAAATTAATTCGTTCGTAAATCTCTCTCAGCGGCATTTGAAATTCTACGGATTCTAGGGTTAATACAGATTCGTCTGAATCATATTCTGTTAATACCCATTTGCCATTAGAATTTTTAGCAAATTGTTCAATGTGATAGCTGTATTGGTCAATTAAAATGTATTCTCGAAATTCCGAGATTGATCGATAGGCGAGAAATTTACCACCGCGATCGTAGTCTTTGGTTGAATTGGATAAAACCTCGACGATTAGCAGAGGATTTGTGACAATTGTTTTGTTACTTCCTTGATAGACTGGTTCTCCTTGAATGACGATGATATCGGGATAGACGTAGCGGCGAGTTTGGGGTATCCACAGGCGCACATCATTGATAAATGTCTCGTAATCTTGACCATTCACAGTCAAGGGGAATTTGCGACAAAAATTCAGTGCGAGTTTGTTGTGGTTGGTTGTTCCGCCTGTCATTGGTACTATCTCCCCATCGTGATATTCACTTTTGTCGATCGCACTTTCTTCTAATGCGAGATATTCCTCTGGTGTATAGTAGCGTTTTTCGGTTTGGGGTTGCTTTTCGATTGCTGGTTTTTCTTGGGTTTGCATTGTCATTCCCTTCGGCTCTCAAGTGATTTTATGATAACATGAAATATTTGAGGAACAGAAACCGGGGGAGTCAGAAACCGGGTTTCTTAGCAAAATCTCGATGAGGATGCAAAAATCCCTCTTTACCTCGTTACCAGGCTCTGCCTGGTAACGCATATCCAGAGGCTCCGCCTCGCCCTAACCCACCCACCAACCCTCAATAGCCCCAATGGGAAGAAGTAGATACAAAGTAATATATTCCGACAACCAACCGCACTTTGTCACCTGTACAATTATCAACTGGATTCCTGTATTCTGTCAAGCAGAAATAGCACAAATAGTCTTAGATTCCTTAAGTTTTATGCAACGGGAGAAGCGTTTAGCCTTACACGGTTACGTGAAACGTGGAAAATCACTTGCACTTAATCGTAACTTCTTCTGAATTGTCAACGCAAATGAGAAATTTTAAATCATTTACAGCTCGCTCCATAATTGACTTGCTTGAAAAAAATCAAGTTACCAACATCCTCGATCAACTCGCATTCTATAAAAAGCTACACAAAAAAGACCAAAAATATCAGCTATGGCAAGAAGGGTTCCACCCGCAAGCTATTTTGGATGAGGCAATGCTGTTGCAAAAATTGGAGTATATCCACAATAATCCTGTTAGGCGCGGCTATGTTGACGATCCGGCTTGTTGGAGATATTCTAGTTATCGAAATTATATGGGTCAGGATGGATTGTTGCCAGTTGATTTGATTGATTTTTGAGTCGGATGATTTGTTTGAAGGAACGAGGCAGAGCCTCTGGATATGCGTTACCAGGCAGAGCCTGGTAACGAGGGGAAGGAGGGGAACGAGGGGAAAAAGAAGGGAAAAGAGCGAGGCAGAGCCTCGGGAAATGCGTTACCAGGCAGAGCCTGTTAACGAGGAGAGCAATACCAAATCTAGCATCTAAGCATCTAATCTTCAAGCTTACTTGGGAACGAGGAAATAGTCTCGGTAAATGTCCTGACTGTTATTTCCCCGCCTAAATCCTGAGCTAGTAAATCGATACCGTCAATAACTTTATTGGGCTCTGCAATACTCAAAACCTCATAGCATTTTTCCCGATAATCGGGACGATCTTGGAAATACTGAATCGCTCGATCGAGCGGTTCCATAACTTGATAAGCTGCTTCCGCTTTGTCGATCGCCCTTTGGGGAATCGGAGTCGCTAACCTTTGCATAGCCAAGTCGATTAAATCTCTAGAATTTACCCGATCGCTCGGCTGTCGATCGGCATTTGCCAACAACTTTTCTGCTATACTATCAATTTGATTCAAACAAGGAACAGGCGACCAATTTGGATAATTGGGTTCGCCAAACTCAATTCGCCCTTCACAAACCATCTCGAATTTAATAGTAGTGCCGTCAACAATAACAGGAAATCTTATGCCATACTGGTTGGCTTGAATATCGTTCGGAATTACAATGCGTGAAGCGAAGCTATCCCCAAGGGAATCGCGACTAGCAAAAATCGCATCATAGCCTCCTTCGGCAACTTTGCGGCGCAGGAGAGGGTAGCCATCATCCCTCGGACACATAAAGTCAATATCCTGGCTCAACCGATATTCTCCGTGTTCCATACTTACCAACGTTCCGCCCCCAAAATACGCCCGACATTCCTGTAGAAATTCGACATTCAAGTGGCTGAGTACAGTTAATATCTTTTGATGGATTTCGCGTTTAAACATTGCTTGAGAACTTACCCAATTTTCTGGAGCTTTTGGCGGAAAACTGCTTCCCAGTTCTGCTATTAACCAAGACTGATAGTGTTGGCTGATTTGTTGAATAAAAGCCAGTTCCTCAAAGCTAGGTGTTCCCAAAACTCCCCAATAATGCCAGCCAGATTCGTAGCGGCATAGCATTTCCTTGAAACTCAATTTTTTTACATCAGCAATTTGCCAGCAGATAGCTTGAAGGAATGGGAGTTCGGCGGGAATTGTCAACCCGGTTGCTATTTCTTGATGGTTCATCTGCTTGCGGGCAAAGCGAGGCAGAGCCTCTGGATATGCGTTACCAGGCTCTGCCGATTGGTGACAAATTAAGCTCACACCGACCGTCTCTTTTGTTTGTATCGAAGTCTCGATCCCCCCTAACCCCCCTTAATAAGGGGGGGACAAGATTCTTCTCAAAGTCAACCCCTACTCCCCTTCTTAAGGGGGATTTAGGGGGATCGAGACTCGACTAAAAGGGACATTTATTATGGGTTTCAGTCTTAAGTTGTCACCAATCAGCAGAGCCTGGTAACGAGGAATTTTGTTTGAGTCCCTCTCAGCTCGGACTTTGTTTGTTTAGCCCCGAATTCTATTCGGCGGGTTCTATTCCCTAGGTTCCTAGCTTCCCGATAAAATATCTTCGAGTGCTAATTTCAGCGTGGGATATTGATATTGAAAACCACTAGCTAAAGTTTGTTTCGGCAACACTTTCTGCCCTTCCAAAACAAGTTTTGCCCCGTCTCCCAAAAGCATTTCTAAAGCAAAACCTGGCACCGGCAACCAAGAAGGCCGCTTTAAAACTTCCCCTAAAGTTTGACACAATTCATTCATCCGCACGGGATTCGGTGCTGTCGCATTCAAAACGCCTTCAACTTGCGAATTTTGCAAAGCGTACAAAATTAAATCAACCACATCCTCGCGATGCACCCAAGAAAACCACTGTTTCCCAGTGCCCAGCGGCCCGCCTGCAAATAGTTTAAAAGGTGGCAGCATTTTTGCCAACGCGCCTCCCATTCCCAAAACTATCCCCAGCCGCACAATTGCTAGCCGCGTTCCCGCATTTTTTGCAGGCTGGGCGGCTGCTTCCCAGTCTTTGCAAACTGCTGCTAAAAAATCGTTTCCAGCAGGGCTAGTTTCGTCAAACTCAGCGGTTTCGCTGGTTCCGTAATAGCCGATCGCCGATGCACTCACAAACACCGATGGTTTAGGATTAGCATTGACGATCGCCTCGACCAATTTTGCCGTAGTCAGTGTGCGACTGTCCAGAATTGCTTGCTGGCGCGCCTCCGTCCACCTTTCCTCCGCAATCGGGACCCCTGCTAAATTGACAACAGCGTCGCAGCCCGCGAGCGACTTTTGCCAATCACCAGACTCCGCAGGAGTGTAGGCGACAACTTCCAAATTCGGATAAGCTGAAGCCGGAAAAACTCGGCTAGCCTTCGCCGCATCCCTGCTCAAAACCACAACTTGATGTCCCGCAGCTTGCAGCTTCTCCACCAGCCGGCTACCTACAAATCCTGTTGCTCCCGCGATCGCTACTTTCATCTTTTACCAATAATGCACAGTTCTAGCAGTTTAGACGATCGTCCAAACTTGTCTTTGATTATACAAAACGAGAGAGCCGGCCCGATCGCCTCCCCACAAGCTTTCTGTATTTTGATTAAACTGATATGGGACGCGAGGAACACAAACCATGCCTGCAAAAAAATCAAAGCTTCTAATTGCTGCCTCCATCGCCGCAGCAGGTAGCGCTGCGGTCTACTTTTACTTCCAGGGTTTGAGCCAACAAGTATCCAACCCTCAAGACAGCGCCAAAGTTGTACCCGACGAAGCAATGATGGCCGCGTTTATCTCCCCCAATCCCCAAGCCCTGGCAGAGTTACAGCGATTTGGCACGTCTGGGGCTCAAAAGTTGGTCGGTCAGGGTTTGAAGACCTTTCAAGAACAAAGCTTGGCAGGCACTCAAATTGACTTTGACAGGGACTTAAAACCTTGGCTGGGGGGGGTAATGGTCGCTTTGCTGCCCCCTGATGCTGTGACGAATACAGAGCCTCCAAAACTGCTGGTTGTAGTCAGCGTCAAAAATAAAATTAGCGCTTGGAATTTTGCGAATAAATTAAAATCTCAGCCCGGTGCAACTACTCAAGAAACCGAGTATAAAGGAGTTAAAATTTTTGAGATTGCAGAGCCAACTGGCAAGCGCTACAGTGTGGCTTTGCTGAACGACCAATTAGTGATGGCTCCTTTGAGAAAGCCTGTGGAATTGGCGATCGATACTTTTAAAGGAGAACCCTCTCTCGCTACGCAGCAGAGCACAACTAAGTTTTTTGCAGAGAGTGCTGGTGTCAAGAATCCGATCGCAACTGTTTATATTGCTGACTATGCTGCTGCCATTGAGCAATTGAAAGCTAATTTGCCCGCAGATATCCAGTTGCCTTGGACAGTGTTTTCGCAGTTCAAACAAGTTAAGTCTTTGGTAGCGGGAATTGGGGCGGATAGTGCGGGATTGAGGGTAAAAACTATCGCTCAGTTAGACCCTAAATTCGTCCAGCAAAATCCACAAGTCCCATCGAAATTGTTACCCAGATTTCCCGACGAAACTATTGCTTTAGTCGGCGGCAAGGGACTAGATCAAATTTGGTCGCAAGCGACGGCCCAGGCAAAAGATAGCCCGGAAGTTGACAGGGGAGTTCAGCAGGTGAGGAGTAGTTTTAAGCGGTTGGATTTGGATGCGGATCGAGATGTTTTTGGTTGGATGAATGGGGAATTTGCGATCGGGGCGATCGGTTCGGATCAAGGGATTTTGTCTCAGTTGGGGATGGGGGCGGCGATGATTTTTGAAACGAGCGATCGCCCTGCTGCAGAAGCAACTCTGAAAAAACTCGATGCGATCGCCAAAAGCAATGCTACAGTCAGTGTCGCCCCTAGAACCGTTGAGGGCAAAGAAGTTACGGAATGGAAAATACCCCAGCAAGGCACTTTATTCGGGCACGGTTGGCTGAATGAAAATTCTGTGTTTGTAGCTTTCGGGGGGCCTTTAGTTGATGTGATTACTTCGACGCCACCGCAACCGTTAAGCAGCAGTCGGAGTTTTCAGGCGATCGCCACTTCTTTACCGCAAGTCAACCAAGGTTACTTTTACATAGATATGGAAAAAACCATGTCTTGGGCTAACCAATATTTGCTCGCAGTACAGCCCAATTTAGTTTCGCCGCCCGTCGCTGAATTGCTCAATTCTCTCCGAGGAGTTAGCGTCGCCACAGCTTCTACACAACCGACAACTGCTCAGCTTGAGATGCTTTTTGCCTTGAAATCTAACAATTAGGGAATTGGGAATCGGTAATTGGTAATCGGGAATTGGTAATTCTTCCTTCTATCCTTCTATCCGTTAAATCCCGATTCACTGCGCGTTGCCGGACTTTTGTATGAATAAAAAAGTTGCTGCCTCTCCAGGGAGGGCAGCTACTCAAATAAAGCATCTTAAAGTCTCTCAAAACTTTAGAATTAACCTTCAGACATTCCTGATTTATTCGGCAATTGCAAATCATCGGGATCTACATAGTGACAAACTGCTTTGTCCATACAAATCAAAGCCCAGCCGGATTTATCGATGCTCATCAATTTGTAAGAAGCGGGCTGAATAAAGAAACCTTTGTGGTTGCGGGTTGCGGGTTTGATGTTAACGTGGCTGTCATTGCTCATGTTTTTACAACTCCTAGTATTATCGTAGTAAAATCTGAAAACCGCTGAGCGGGTTTGTCAATCGTCTAAGTTTTCAAATACTAGCACTGACTTCCTGAGTTTTCCATAAAGTTATTTATTGATTTATTACGATGTCGTAATAAACCGCAAAGCCGATTTCCTCGATCCCCGCCCCAAAATCGACTTGTTTGCGCCGTTACGGCTCCAGAAGCCACTGTTTAACGCGGGCGAGACTCTTCCAGTCGGGTTTTCGGCTTAATCCTTCTTCAAAATTTTTTTTAACTTCGTCGAGCAACTCTTCGGAAGCCATCACTAATTGCTGAGCCACTTCTACGTGGGGGCGCACTCCTTTTTCTTTAAGATCGAGGATCGCTACTGCTAGGTTGATGCGAGCTTGGGGGTCATGAGGGTTCAATTTAACGGCTGTTTTCGCTGCTTTTTGAGCCGGTGCAGGTTTATTTTCCAACAGGTAAAGCCACGCGAGGCTAGCCCAGGCATTGCCATTTTTAGGAGCTTTCTCGCACACTTCTTTAAACACGGGGATCAGATTAGCCGGGGCTTCGCCAGCTTGGTAGCGATCGAAACCGTCTTTAAACAATTCTTCAGGGGTCATTCGATTTTAGATTTTAGATTTTAGATTTTAGATTGGAAAGAGCATTGGGTGCGGGACGCAGCAATGCAGTCCGAGGCATTCTCAGCAATTAGCAATTACCAATCCCCAATGCCCTATTTTCCGATTTATGTAGAAAATGAACTGCCACAGCCGCAAGTTTGAGTGGCGTTGGGGTTAGTAAACTGAAAACCGCCCCCGATCATAGCATCGCTGAAGTCGAGAACCAAACCGTAGAGATAAAGAATGCTCTTGCGATCGCAAACTACCTGAAAACCATCGTAGTCGAACACTTCATCGTCGGATTTGACAGTGCTGGGATCTGCGAAATCCATCACGTAGGACATTCCAGAGCATCCGCCCTGGCGCACCCCTACCCGCAAGCAGAGGTCTTTACCTTGTTTCTCTCTCAGAGCTAAAACTTGACGGACAGCAGAGTCCGTCATTTGAATGCCGCGCTTTTCAGAAATGGCTTGAGTCATAATTTGCCGAACTCCTGAGATTGTCTAATGCTAAGAGTGTAATCTTATCCCTCCATTGTACAGGCATTCGCCAGAAGGCATAAGGTTAGATGCTGAAGGCCGAATTTTTAGCTTCTAATTTTTAATTCCCGTGGGGCCTCGTTCCCCAGCTTGATGTCCTCTCCCCCTATAGGGTTTATGATTGATAAGCAGCGGTTGACCGGCTACCGGCACCGCAACAATGCTTCACCCAACGGGCTTACTCTATGGCAGCGCTGAATCGCTCTACTCTTCGTCGGCTACAAAACTTACCTCAAATTCCCAGCGTGTGGGAGGGCGATCGCCGACCCTTATCTAATGCTGACTCACACATGATGCTAGATGACGACGACGTTCTAGAAGCTGGTGGCGAGTGCATTCTCTGGGTCGATGGCTCTGAAGGAGTCGTGAGGGCTATGGACATGGTAGGCCCAGATGCCGGCCCAGAGGCGCTCGTCCGGGCCCTGCTACGGGCAATGGAACATCCCCAAAGTCCGGCTCCCGCAGTCCGCCCCCAAAAAATAGTAGTCAAAAACCGAGAAATTCAATTTTATCTGCGGGGCGTACTTCAAGATTTAGGCATTTCCATTGACTACGTGCCGGAATTGCCCTTAATTGACGAAATATTTCGAGGCATGGAAGAGGTCGCCATCAACAGACCTCCTGAGTTGCCCCCTCAGTATGCTGAAGTTTTAATGGAAAAAGCTGCTCAAATTTGGCAAGATGCTCCGTGGCGGACTTTGAGCGAACACCAAATTATATCCATTGAAATCAATCAGTGGGATGTCGCCAGCCTCTACGTGTCCGTATTGGGGCAAGGCAGAATGGATTACGGAGTTTTACTTTACCGTTCTCTAGAATCCTTGAAACGGTTTCGAGAACGAGTCGTCAACGATGAATCTTTTGAAGATTTAGAACAGGCTTTTTTAGGGCAAGACTGTTTGTTTGTTACCTTTGAAAGTGCAGCAGAGCTTGATGAGGACGACGACGACGACGAAATTGATTTAGCCGATTTGCCTCCATCGGAAATTGAACCAAATTTCGGCAACCTACATCCTTTAGAAGGATTGCGATCGATCCTTTACGAAGAAGAAGCCCTCACGATGTTAGTTGCTCTCGAAGCATTTCATCGTTTTTTCCGCAACGGCCGCCGGAAATTGGGTTCAGACACTTTTCCCACTCTTAGCAGCCGCTACCGCATCCCTGTGCCGCAGCCTGACGGAGAAATTCAACAGGTATCCGTTAAAGTTTCCACGATGCCCGATGTATCAGACGAATTATTACAGATGCTCGGCGATGACGATGATGACGATGATGACGATGATGATGAATTTGACAAACCACTGCTGCGGGACGATTTGGTGCCGCAAAATTCATTTTTGAGCCTCGGCGCCGTACCTTGGGAAACGGTAGATTTCCTGCGCCAAAGTGTCCAGTTTCACCAAGGTGCAGAAGTTGATATTAATACCGCCGGAGATGGTTTGCCGGTGGTGATGATCCAAACTTCTCATCCGAAGGCAAAAACTATGATTCAGGATTTGAAAGAAGCTGGAGGCGTGAAGGGGATTGGTTTTAATCCGGGCGAAAATCCTTTTCAGGATGAGCAATACGACTTGGGTATTTTGCAAACTAAAAATGGCGAGTTGTATTTATTTGGGGAGTTTAATGAAGACGATCCGGTGCATCAGGAAGCTCGCAAGAAGTGGGATCGCCGCTGTAAATTAACCAACGGTTGGTGCGGTTTGATTATTGCTAAAGGGTTGATGGGTGCTTCTCGCGGTCAGCCTCAGTTTAAGGATATGATCGCTTTGCTTGAGGTGCGCTGGGTGTCTGCTAAAGACTTGGGAATTGGCCCACTTCAGTTGATGCCGATGTTTTGAAGTTAGTTGACTGTTGGCAGTTGGCAGTTGGCAGTTGGCAGTTGTTAATTGGCAGTTGTTAATTGCTTTGGACTGCTAATAACCAATAACATTAGTCAGCAGTCAACCGTCATCAGTCATTTTTTTTTATTTGAATGAGCAAGGAAAATGATTATGTCAAATTCTACTCAAAAGCGAGAAGTGTTAGTCGCCCTTGATGCTGAATTCGCGGAGAAAATAGACCAACTTACTGATAATTGGACGGAGGCGATCGAACAAGCTCTCCGTCTCTGGTACGCTAAGCAAATAGAAGATAAGTTGCGGAAGTTTTATCAAAACCGCAGCCCAGAAGATATTGAGGAGGAAAAAGAGTGGTTTAATTTTGTAGAGGAACAGATAGAAGAAACATGGAGCAGCGATGGACTCTAACTCAACAGGAAAAACTTATCCTCGCCAAGGTGAGATTTATCTTTCAAGGGCTTTGCGTCAGTTAGGAGATACCAAAAAAATACCTGTAGTTGTGGTTTCTCCCGATATCCGCAACGAGTTTACGGATTCTGTCATTGTTGTTCCTTTCACGAGTAACCTTGCAAGAGTAGAAAATCCAACTCGCGTCTTGATTCCTGTGGGTGAGGGAGGATTGCAAGCTGATTCTCTAGCTGTATGTAAGGAACCCCACGCTTAAAAGCGGGGGCTTTTGGGAAGTCCGGCTCGTTCCGAGCGGTTCAAGAAGAAAGCTCGAACCTTACCAGAGACAGGATTAGACCTCCGTTTTTTGAGTCATGATACCGGAGAATGCGACGCTAGTTTTCCGCTCTATCGCCAAAAGTTAAACAGGCTTAACGGGGTTAAACCAGTGCTTTTGACACAACAAGCTCATAAAACATTCAAGGGAGCGAACTTTACCCAGCAATGGAGGACTTTATGTCTAATTTCGTTTTTGTACTTGATACCCAAAAACGACCGCTCAATCCAATCCGCCCAGGAATGGCTCGTAAATTGCTAACCACTGGCAAAGCTGCTGTTTTCAAAAGGTATCCATTCACGCTAATTCTCAAAGTAGAGGTAACGGTATCCCAACAACCCATCACTCTTAAAATAGATCCTGGCTCCAAAACCACGGGCATTGCATTAGTCGAAGGAGAAAACGTAATCTTTGGTGCAGAACTAACTCACGCCCGGTCAATCAATTAAAGCCTGTTTGGAGTCTCGCCGTTCACTGCGTAGAGCCAGGAGAAATCGCCATACTCGTTATCGAAAGGCTAGATTTCTAAATAGAACTTGCCCTAAAGGATGGCTGGCTCCAAGCTTGCAACATCGTGTCGAAACAATCCTGACATGGGTAACTAGATTAATGAAAGTCGCTCCCATTAGTTCTATTGCTCAAGAACTTGTGCGATTCGACTTACAACGACTAGAAAATCCAGAAATTAGTGGACTGGAGTACCAGCAAGGCGTTTTATGTGGTTACGAAATCCGCGAATACTTGTTGAATAAATGGGATAGGAAGTGCGCGTATTGTGGAGTTACGGATACACCGCTACAAGTCGAACACATTCATCCTAAAGCCAAAGGCGGATCTAATCGTATTTCTAATCTTTGCCTTGCTTGCGAAAATTGTAATACTCGGAAGGGAACTCAAGATATTGAGCAATTCCTCTCCAAAAAGCCAGAAATTTTGAAGCGAATTCTATCTCAAGCAAAGCGGTCTTTAAAAGACGCAGCAGCAGTCAATTCAACTCGCTGGGCGTTATTTAACCGACTTCGTATGAATGGCTTGCTTGTTTCTACAGGCAGTGGTGGTCTAACAAAGTTCAACCGCACTCGATTAAATTTAGCTAAAACTCACTGGTTAGATGCTGCAAGTGTAGGCAAAGTCGAAGAATTAAAAGTGCTGACTTCTCAACCGCTGCTAATTAAGGCAGCAGGACACGGTACTCGACAAATGTGCGGCACAGATAAGTTTGGCTTCCCAATTCGTCACAAGTCGAGAAAGCAAATCCATTTCGGTTTTCTTGCCTGGCGATATTGTCAGCGCTACCGTCACAGCAGGCAAGAAGGTCGGCACCTATGTGGGACGAATTCTTTGCCGCGCATCCGGTTCGTTCGACATCGCCACAACGACGGGAAGAGTAGCAGGAATTAGTCATAAATATTGCAAATCTATTCACAAAAAAGATGGCTATTCCTATGGATTTTAATTCAAGGCGACTGAAGTCGCAGCCGCTTTCCTCCCCATGTCTAAAGCCAGGGGCTTCTCGCTCGTTTTCTGGTGAAAACGTTTCTGCTTTGCGGCAGACATTCCTAGAACAAGGCCCTTATGGTCAAATTAGTGCCGATGTCCTAGCCAGAATTCAGAGGGCTGTACAAGTGTCGATCGGCATTTATGAACTTTGAATGTTTCGGAAATTCTAAATTTTGTTACAATTTGTAAAAATACTGTAAAGGATAGGTAAAATGCGGGTTGCGATCGCAGGTGCGGGACTGGCTGGAATGACCACAGCAGTCGATTTAGTGGAAGCCGGCCACGAAGTAGAAATTTTTGAATCCCGCCCCTTTGTCGGCGGCAAAGTCGGCAGTTGGGTAGATCCAGACGGCAATCACGTTGAAATGGGTTTGCACGTCTTCTTCGGCTGCTATTATAACTTATTTGCCCTGATGAAAAAAGTGGGGGCTTTTGACGATTTGCTCCTCAAAGAACACGTCCACACTTTTATCAATCGAGGCGGCGAAACTGGTTCTTTGGATTTTCGCTTTCCCGTGGGTGCTCCTTTGCACGGATTGAAGGCATTTTTTACTACATCCCAGCTATCCGTACAAGACAAAATTCAAAATGCGATCGCCCTGGGAACTAGCCCGATCGTCCGGGGTTTGATAGACTTTGAAGGAGCGATGAAAACTATCCGCGATTTGGATAAAATTAGCTTTGCTGACTGGTTCCGCAGCCAAGGTGGCAACCAAAACTCGCTCAAAAGAATGTGGAATCCGATCGCCTACGCACTGGGTTTTATCGACACTGAAAATATTTCTGCCCGGTGTATGTTGACAATCTTTCAATTCTTTGCATCGAAAACCGAAGCCTCTGTCATGCGGATGCTGGCTGGTTCTCCCAACGAATATTTGCACAAGCCAATTGTGGAATATTTGGAAAAGAAAGGAGCAAAAATTTACACGCGGCGCAGAGTCCGAGAAATTCAGTTTGAAGAAGGCGAAGAAACCCGCGTAACAGGCTTGGTAGTAGCCAACGGCGAAACAGAAGAAAATATTACCGCAGACGCTTACGTTTTCGCCTGCGACGTGCCAGGAATTCAGAAAATATTGCCCCCAGCTTGGCGCAAATGGTCAGAATTTGACAACATTTATAAGTTAGATGCGGTGCCAGTTGCTACAGTACAATTGCGGTTCGACGGTTGGGTAACGGAACTGGAAGACGAAGCCAAGCGCAAACAGTTGAGCCACGCTGTAGGAATCGATAATTTGCTGTATTCAGCAGATGCAGACTTTTCCTGTTTTGCAGACCTAGCGCTGGCAAGTCCCAAGGATTATTATAAAGAAGGACAAGGTTCGCTGCTCCAGTTGGTGCTGACACCGGGAGATCCGTTTATCAAACAAAGCAATGAGGCGATCGCCCAACACGTACTCAAACAAGTTCAGGATTTATTTCCCTCAGCGCGGGAATTAAACATGACTTGGTACAGTGTAGTGAAGCTAGCTCAATCTTTGTATCGCGAAGCACCGGGAATGGATGTTTTCCGCCCTGCTCAAAAAACTCCGATCGCCAATTTCTTTCTAGCAGGAAGTTACACTCAGCAAGACTACATTGATAGTATGGAAGGAGCGACACTTTCCGGCCATCAAGCGGCTAAGGCAATTCTCGAAGCTTACAGTCATTAGTCATTAGTTCTCTCTCGTTTTCTCTCGTTCCCAGGCTATGCCTGGGAATCCCTATCAGGAGGCTCCGCCTCCAGTATTCGAGAGGAAAAGTGAGGCGGAGCCTCTGGATCTGCGTTACCAGGCAGAGCCTGGTAACAAGAAAAAAAGAAACAATTCTTCAATCTAAAATCTAAAATCTAAAATCTAAAATCCCATGACTGATTGGTTAGAACACAGTGTCCAAGTAGAAGTGGCAATTCCCATCGAATTAGCGTGGCAACTCTGGTCAGATTTAGAGCAAATGCCACGCTGGATGAAGTGGATAGAATCTGTTCATGTTCTTGAAGAAGATCCAGAATTGTCTCGCTGGAAACTCGCAACAGGCGGGTTAGAATTTAGCTGGCTTTCTCGGATTCTCAAATTAGTGCCGAATCAGATAATTCAGTGGGAATCGGTAGACGGCTTACCAAATCGAGGTGCCGTAAGATTTTACGATCGCAAAGACAGCAGTATCGTCAAGCTGACAGTGGCTTACGGAATTCCCGGCTGGCTGGGAAAATTGATGGATAACCTATTTCTGGGCCGCGTGGTTGAATCGACAATTCAGGCTGACTTGGAAAGGTTTAAAGAGTATGCTCTGAAAGTGAAAGCCACATCTTAAATTCTGAGGACTTTAGTCCTTTGGTTTTTAATTGTAACGCGAGAGTCGATCGCGCTTGGGCGTCAGTATCATAGAGATGTGCTGCTGATTCCTTCTCGGTTTAGTTATGAGTTATTGCCTAAACCCCGCCTGTCAAAACCCGCAAAATGCCGATCGTACCCAATTCTGCCTGAATTGCGGCTCCAAACTGTTGCTCAGAGAGCGTTACCGCGCCATCAAACCCCTTGGGCGCGGCGGTTTTGGCCGCACTTTTTTAGCAATAGACCAAGACAAACCCTCAAAACCGCGCTGTGCAATTAAACAGTTTTTCCCGCTATCCCAAGGTACCAGCAGCAGCGAAAAAGCAGCAGAATTATTCAACCGAGAAGCGGTGCGGCTGGACGAGTTGGGGAAACACCCGCAAATTCCCGAACTGCTGGCGCACTTTCAGCAGGAACGCTATCAGTATTTGGTACAGGAATTTATAGAAGGTCAGAATTTACAGGAAGAGTTGGCGCGGACTGGGCCTTTCAGCGAAAGTAAGATTCTCAGTCTGCTGAAGGATTTATTGCCAGTATTGCAGTTCGTGCACGATCGCAGTGTAATTCACCGAGATATTAAACCCCCCAATATTATCCGCCGCCGCCTTTCTCAAACTCCCACCATTTATACTTACCCCACCTTAACTGGGGAGTTAGTTTTAGTTGATTTTGGCGCTGCAAAACTTGTGGAGGGTTTGAGAGAAACCGGTACAGTCATCGGTTCTCCCGAATTTGTGGCGCCGGAACAAATTAGAGGTCAAGCGGTTTATGCCAGCGATTTGTACAGTTTGGGAGTAACTTGCATTTATTTGCTGACTCAAATATCTCCTTTTGATTTGTTCGATATCAATCAAGATGCTTGGGTTTGGCGAGACTTTTTGAAGGTTCCAATTGATCCGAAATTAAGTCGCATCCTCGACAAAATGATCGAATCGAGTCTCAGCCGCCGCTACAAATCTGTAGCTGAGGTATTGAAAGATTTGCAGCCGCAGCAGTCGGCGGGGGCGGGCACGGGGGCGGGCACGGGGGCGGGCACGGGGGCGGGCACGGGGACGGGCACGGGGGCGGGCACGGGGACGGGCACGGGGGCGGGCACGGGGGCACCGCCCCTACCAGCGCCTAAAATTTCCGTGCCGCAGAGGACGCCTGTGGTGCAGAATGCAGTGCCGCCAACGGTTGCAGGCACCATTTTACCTGTGCCGCCGATGCAGCGGGTTGTACCGGCACGCGCGCCTACTTGGAGGTGTGTTCATACTCTGGTAGGGCATTCTAATGCTGTTACGTCGGTAGCTTTCAGTCCTGATGGCGCGACTTTAGCTAGCGGCAGTGAGGACAAGACGATTGAGATGTGGAAGTTGGAGACTGGTAGGCGGTGGTACACTCTCACGGGTCATTCTGATTGGGTGACTTGTGTGGCGTTTAGTCCTGATGGCGCGACTTTGGCTAGTGGCGGCCGGGACAAAATGATTCATATTTGGGATTTGAATAAGGGTAAGTGGTGGTACGCTTTGGCTGGTCATTCTGACAGGGTTTCTGCTGTGGCGTTTAGTCGGGATGGTCAGGTTTTGGCTAGCGGCAGTCGGGACAAAACTGTGCAGTTGTGGAATTTGAATAAGGGAAGGCGGATGTCGGCTTTGACTGGTCACGCTGGCGGGGTGGAGGCGGTGGCTTTTAGTTCTGGCGGGGAGTTTTTGGCTAGTGGGAGTCGGGACAAGACTGTGCAGTTGTGGGATTGGCAAAATGGTCGATCGATTTGTACTCTGGCGGAGCACGGGGATTGGGTGCGGGCGATCGTTTTTGCTGCGAGTTCCCCCAACTCCCTGGCCGGTCAGACCCCCCCCAGCCCCCCCTTGGTAAGGGGGGGAGTAGGAGAGGGATTGATTTTGGGGACGGGGAGTCGGGATGGTACGGCGAAGCTGTGGCGGGTGGATGCACAGGGGCGAGGGACGCTGCTGCGGAGTATGAGGGACAATTCTGGGGATGTTTTGTGTGTGGCGTTGAGTCCCGATGGTCGGGTTTTGGCGACGGGGAGTCGGGATGGCACGATTTATTTGTGGGATGCGGGTACGGGGGGTTTGCTGGAAATTCTGACGGGCCACGGGGGGGAGGTTTTGTCGGTGGCGTTTAGTGCTGATGGGGGGAGTTTGGCTAGCGGTGCGGGCGATCGAACTGTGAAAATTTGGCGGGGGATTGGGCATTAGGGGCGATGTCAAGAGTGCCTGCTTAAAAAATTTCATATTTATGCTTGACAGGCGATCGAATGTTCTGCTACATTAGGAATTCGTGAGGACGCATAGCTCAGTTGGTTAGAGCACTACGTTGACATCGTAGGGGTCACTGGTTCGAGTCCAGTTGTGTCCATACCTAAAACCCGCCCAACAAGCGGGTTTTCTTGTTTCTACAACTGTACACTGACAAATTATTTGTCACTGATAACGCTTTATAATTAAATAAATGTTTTATGGCCCGCTTCTGTAAAATAAATTTCATACAGAAGACGTTGTAAACCCTGAAGATCCTTTCGATACACTCAGTAACACAAGTAAGGAAATAATTTGGTGTCCCCAGCTCAAGAAACTAACTCTGGTCGCTATTACGTTGGCAAAAGTGAACACATACTTAAGACTCCCTCTTGTCAAGAGCTAAACGGTCAAGTCAATCTAATTATGACATCTCCACCTTTTCCTCTTAATAGTAAAAAAAGCTATGGCAATATGTTAGGAGATGAATATCTTAAGTGGTTTACTGAGTTAGCACCAATCTTTGCTGAAATGCTGACAGACGATGGCTCTATTGTTATTGAACTTGGTAACAGTTGGGAACCAGGCCGTCCTGTTCAATCTTTACTACCTTTAAAATCTCTATTGAATTTTGTTTCTCATCCCGAATGTCAACTTCGTTTAATACAAGAGTTCGTCTGCTATAATCCATCCAGGCTTCCCTCCCCAGCTCACTGGGTTACAGTTAAGCGAATTAGAACTGTAGATAGTTATACTCGCCTTTGGTGGATTGCTAAAAGTGATTTCCCAAAAGCAAACAACTCTAAAGTTTTGCGTCCTTATAGTGAACGTATGAAATATCTCCTTTCCACAGGACGCTATAATTCAGGTAAAAGACCTTCTCAACATAAAATTGGTGAAACAAGTTTTCTAAGAGACTGCGGAGGCTCTATTGCTCATAACTTATTTGAACTAGAAAATATGGACGATAACAGACAAGTTCGCTTACCTCACTTACCAAATGGTTTTTCTTTTTCCAATAGTAACTCTAATGATTTCTTTTCACAAACTTGTAAAAAAAAAGGAATTACTCCTCATCCTGCTAGGATGCCAATGGGTCTAGCGGCTTTTTTTATTGAATTTCTAACAGACTCGGGAGATTTAGTCCTAGACCCTTTTGCGGGAAGTAATACTACTGGATATGCCGCAGCTCGACTAGATCGTAAATGGATAGCCATAGATGCTGAGGAAAAATATGTAGAACAGTCTAGAATTCGCTTTCAAGATCCTGCCCTTACCAACCAACATCAGTAATAACATCATGAGCATTAGCCAACAACTCACACAGACTAAAGTTTTTAAGCGCAAGTCAAATGGAGATTGGGATACGGGATTTTTTGTTGGTCGTCCCTTCCGACTTAGCTATAATAAAGCAGAAATTTTAGTAGCCGATGCTTGGAAGCAGAGAGCTAAAGGCATTCCTCAAGGTTGCTTCCTTCTGGCTTACTATGACAACGAACTTGACAACAAAAATAATGGCGAAGCAATTCTTCTTCGTGTTATTCAACCAAGTAAGCTACCAACTGACCAAAACGTTATTAGTAGTATGGTGGAATATTACAAGGATGATATTAAAACAGGAGAGAATAAACACTCCCAGCTAGATACTTTTACTCGTTACGAATTTTCTTTCAGTGGGCTAGAGTGTTCGGTTCTAGGATCTTTCTACGTTGATATAGATGGAATAACTCGCTTCGGTGCTGACTTAGAAAACTTCTATAGCGCCCATAATTACTCAGTAATTAAACCATCATCTGATATCTTAAAGGCGATTGTTAACTATAGAGAAAACGGCTCTCCTGGAGGATCTGGAGATATCAAAATTGGAAAAGTTCGCTACAGTTCCAGCCGTCGCTTTCAGCAAACTGAACAGGAAGTTCCTGTGTATGTCCAAGCGCCAGATTTTGCCGGAAAACGGACAGCTCTTTTTGGTATGACTCGAACAGGTAAATCCAACACGGTTAAGAAGATTATTCAGGCTTGTGTTGACATGAGCAACAACGCACCACTGAAGCTAGACGAAAGAAAAGAAACTCCAGAGGAAGTCCTTAATAATCTTACAGAGGATAATAATCCTAAGTATCCCATTGGGCAGATTATATTTGACATTAACGGTGAATATGCCAACCCAAACTTACAGGATCAGGGAACTGCAATTTTTGATTTATATCAAAACCAGACAGTTCGATACTCGACTGTACCAAAACCAGACTTTTTGGAAATGAAAGTAAATTTTTATCGGGAAATTGAAAATGGTTTTGGACTAATTAGAAGCTATCCTAGTGTTGCAAATAATAGCAGCAACTATATAAGAAGTTTTACATCCATAGATTTTACTCGACCAGAAGATTATGCTACTAATAGATCTGCTAAAGCACGGTACGATCGCCGAGTCGCAGTTTATCTGTGTTGCCTATATCGAGCCAATTTTAAAGCTCCATCTAATTTCCCTCCAGTCTGTTTTACGGCCAATCAGGATGTTCGTAATATTGTACAAGAAAATGTTGATCCCAATTCAGGGTTGAATTTGGATCAAGCTGCAAACTGGTGGGAAATGTTTTGGGATGTTTATGACGAAGATCCTGATCAAGTTTTCTCTAATTATAGACGACAAAAAGGGTACGAATGGGCCGACGAGGATTTAAAAGCTTTGCTAGTGATGCTCACTCGTAAAAGTAGATCGGGTGGAAATGCTAACGTTTCTGGGTTTCGTATTCTTAATCCGATTCGCGAGCAACATACCAGTACCGTTCAAAAACCGTTTGACCAGGATATTTTAAGTAATCTACGACAAGGAAAGATAGTCATTGTTGACCTTTCCCTCGGCAATCCTGAGATACAAGTAATGTTTAGCGAAAAAATTTGTCAATGTATTTTTGCTGATGCGATTAATCGTTTTACCAGCACTCATCCAAATAATTTCATCCAGTTTTACTTTGAAGAGGCTCACAATCTATTCCCTAAGAAAGATGATAAAGATTTATCGCAAATCTATAACAGGCTGGCAAAAGAAGGAGCAAAACTGAACCTCGGTTTAGTTTATGCTACTCAAGAAGTTAGCTCGATTAGTAGTAACATCCTTAAAGCGACTCAAAACTGGTTTATTTCTCATTTGAACAACGAGGATGAGATTAAAGAGCTAAGAAAGTATTATGACTTCAGTGACTTCACTGAAAGCCTAATTCGCTTCAGCCAAGACACCGACAAAGGTTTTGTGCGGATGAAAACCTACAGCAACCCCTTTGTTATTCCAGTCCAGATAGATCGCTTTCCCCCTGAAAATTAGCTTACTTTACGAGACTTTTTGAAAAATATGGGATATACCAGTAAAAACAATCGGCGACCTTTTGAGGGTGCGAGTAAGGCTTCGCATCATCACATCATTAACGACCCTGAAGTTCAAAGCACAATGGAGCGTATTTATAAGCCTCCAAAAGATGCTGGTATTTCATTAATAGATATGACTGTAGATTTTGCTCCTCCTCAAAATAACCCTGTAGAGGCGGTTATTGCTGTGGATGGCGGTTATACGGAGGTTATTCTGGATAAGGGATTTCCTTCACAAACAATGCACTTTCTACAGTTTGGCGCACTCTATTTTGAGATGGAGGATCTTGCCAAAATTGATGCTGCTGCTTTTATTGCTCCAGAAGATATGGCAAAGCTTAGAAATATTGAACGATTAAAACTAGCTCTGCCAACCAAGAATCTTTGCTTTAAGGATAAAAATACTCTCAAAGCCACTGTTCTTACGGCGATATTCGAGTTTTTCAGTAATAATAATTTAAGCGAAAAACATAGCTTAGTAGATACTCTGGCGTGGTTTATATTCCGTCGCTATAAACAAGGAAATAAAACCGAAAAGGATAAACGCTGGAATTTAGCAACTAACCCCTTAAGTCCAGTCGGGAATCAAGTTGTTTTGTCAGAGAGAGATATGGCAAATTATATGTTTAAATGTCCAGAAACCGGAGGAAAAATTCATTTAACTGATATTTTTAGGCTCCATGAAGTTATTGACGAGGAAACCGGAGCGGCGGGAATTTTGGGTTATTTACTGAATGTTATCGAACATATAATTATCATTCATCTAATCCGTCAGTTGCTACGTAGTCAACCAGAAATTCTCAAAAAAGTTCTTTTTATCAAAGATGGATCAACTGGATTTTTTGGGCAAACAGCTTTACTACATGACCCAATGAATGATTTGGTTAATTGGCTTCTAGATAAGCATAATATTCTATTAGCTGGTTTAGAGAAAAGTGGTGCTTTTGTGGATCATGCCCATGAAATCCAAGAGAAGCTAAAGCCGGGCCAGGCAGTCATTCTTAATGATGATTACATTTACCGCTACATCTTACCAGGTACAGGAGATCCTAACAATCCCTATGCTTATACGAGCAACTATGGACACAAGGTTATTTTTAAGGCTAGAGGAGGGCAGATGCACGTTGTTTCCATGCCTGTTCGTAAACTTAAGAAAACTCCAAACTCTACTGATTTGCCTAACTTACAGGTAATACTAGACAACGTAGAAGGTTTACGCTGTGATATGTATGATTCTGCTCTTTTCCCAGTGGCACTTGTTAATAAGTTAGTTAGCTTGTCCGCTCATCCTAGCCAGAGGATTCTTCAAAAATTTGCTAGTAAGAATGTTAATGGATAAAAATTTTATACTTGTCCTTGGACAGACAGGGGGTGGAAGATTGTGCGAGTTCAGGAGTACACTGCTGAGATTTCTCATATAACGGAGACTTTGATTCGATTTGTATTTCCGATCGCAATCGCAACTAATGTCGATCGCCCCCCTGCATCCCCAAATGATATGAAATCAGATCGATCGCCTACCAGCCCCTTCCGGGACACGGCTGTGATGCCGTGTCCTTACCCGTAACTTATCGGCGACAGCCTTCGGCGATCGCCCTTAACACCGCTAGCCGCACTTCTGGATGAAATTTCTCAAGCCCGTTAGCCCGAAAAATCCAGTGTCCGCCGCCCGCGTGCTCGATCGCAATTTTCTGACCGTCAGGCAAAACTATTTGCCACCAATTCAACACACTGGCTTTAATAAGGTGGCACTGAATTTCGTTCAGTTGAGCCTCCATTAATTTCAGTTGACGCATGATAGGATTTTGGGCAGATGACTTCATGATTTTTCTCATTAAATGAATTCGACTGTTTCTCGGCTTGGATTTCAGTTTGCCGATTTTTGAACTTAACTTCACCTTCCGAAGTTTTTGCCTTAACTTCCCTTTCCGAAGTTTTCGCCTTCACTTCCGTTTTACCACCTTTAGGCTCAACTTTCACTCCAAAACCTTTAGACTTAACTTTTCCTGGGGCAGAAGTTGCAGTCTGTTCCGTGGCAGGCTTCTTAAACTCCGCGTCTAATTGGTCTAAAATCTCCTCTTGTTCGGGAGTATGTTCCGCTGGCTGGTCTGAATTTCTGGGATTGTATTCGCCAACCAACCTTGCCAAAAATTCCGAAATTGACAGTCCGGCTGCGGCTGCTTTTTTCGTTAAAAGGGCGTAGGTGTCGGTTTTAATGCGAATTTGTTTGAGCCGGAGGTTGGGATTGTTGTCAACGGTTTCGGCAATAGTTACTGCGGTAATCCTTTCTTTGGGTATGACATCGACAACTTCTTGCCACTTTTCCTGTAAACGACAGTCGCCGTATTGGTCGGTAATTGCGTGTTTGAACAAAGGCACAACTTGAGCAACGCAGCTAGGCAAAATCTCAAATCCTGCTTTAATTAAGCGCAGGCAAATGCTCGCAGCTTTGATAATTTGTGTGCAGTAAAAATACTGCCTACCTAATGCTTGTTCGCAGTAACTTTTAAAAGTTTTGAACTTGTCTTTGTACAATCGCAGCTTTCGGATGGCGTCCAGCATGATTCCTTGACGCACGTAGTCTAGGAATCCCCTTTTAATTTCGCCTGTCAGGTAGTCTAAATCGTGAAAGGGAGATTGATTCTGGATTTCTTCTTCAAAGTCTAGCAGCGGGCCTGCAAAGTGAAAGTTGGAGGCGACATCGCCTAGGTAGAAGTTGTCAATGGATGTGGGCATGATCGGGAATGGTTCGAGAAATGGCACGATAGCACGGAAGTTGTGCGATCGCAAAGTTGAAGTTTTGGTCTGGATCTTTGATACAATTTTGAGTTGGGCACTCTTGTGAGGTCGATCGACCTTTTACATGGCACCACCTCCTCGGCGTTGAGAAAAAAGGGGCTTGAGGTATGCGCCCAACCCCCGAAAATACGCTTGGGTATGCAAGCACAATTGATAGACACGAAAAATCCGGCGGTTCTTCCAACCTGCATTTTGACGAAAGTAGGCTCGCCCGACCGTCTTCTGTCATGTCCGTCACTTACAACTTTAGTTGGAAAGCTCCTCTTTGTCAACTAAAGTTGTATAACTTTAGTTGAATGAATCAAGATATAGACTATCTCAAGCCAGAAACTATTCAAGAAGCTATCCAATTGGCTGAAGCTACTCAGGAACAACTAGCCCGAAACCTAGGAGTTTCTCTAAATACAGTGAACTCCTGGGTTAATTGTCGGAAAATGCCACGGGCGGATAATTTCTTCGCCCTATGCCGGGAGTTAAAGCTTTCGCCCAAAACCGTGGCTAGATTGCTACGCATCGATATCTCCAACATCCCTGACGATATCCCTTTGATAAGATCGCACTCGCCGAACGATAACTAACCCGCAGGGGTTCGGAAAAGTCTAGGGAAAGGGGCTTGAGTCATGCACCCAAGCCCGGAAAATACTAAGGGTATGCAGGCATAATGGGTAGAAACTACAAATAAGGCAGCTCGCTAAACCAAAGCGTTTCCACCGTCCGGCTAAAGGAGCCGCCTTTGTGTTGTCTCTATCTTTAACAAGGATACTTGTAAACAACTCGGTTGTCAACAAGTCTGCTTGTAAGTTTCCTATGATATGCCCCGAAAGAAACAAACTCAAGAGTCCAAAGATATACCAGCACTGCAAATCTTGCGGGAGGCTGTGGGTTTATCGCAAGCAGCTTTAGCAAAGCAAATTCCCGACAAAACGGGCGCAAAAACCCTAAGCCAACAAGCAATCAGTAACTGGGAGCGAGGACTAGACCAACCAGAACTCACCATTGCTCAAATGAAAGCTCTTTGCAAAGCTTTGGGAAAAACGCTTAACGATTTACCGAACGACTTAGGCCCACCAAATCCCGACTGACAACTAAAAAGTCAAAAAGCCCGATCGACCTTTCATCGATCAATCCGTAATTTTCGCTCTCATAGCTTTAATCTGCCCTCGCTTGGTTTTGCTGTCGAGACGCTTGCGCTGGGAACTACGAGTTGCTTTGCTGGGTTTGCGCGGTTTCGGTATGACGATCGCACTTTTAATGAGTTCTTGCAGCCGTCTCAAAGCCTCCTCCCGGTTTTGTTCCTGGCTGCGGTGTTCCTGAGCCTTGATGACCAAGGATCTGGGTGCAAGCCTCGCCCTTATAGGGCGACTTTAATTAAGACTTGTGAATAATCGAGTTAGCCCTTAGTCACGACACTATCATTAGGGCAGGAGGATAGAAAAAATGTTTAACTTAACTTACGAGTTCAAATTGAAACCAACCGCAGCACAAGTAGCCTTCTTTGAAGATTGGCTGGAACAGTGTCGCTGCGTCTATAACTACGCGCTAGCAGAGCGCAAGCATTGGTTTCAGTCTCGCAGTTGCCAAGTTAACGCTTGTTCTATCCGTTCTGAGTTCATCATTCGGGCCGAAACAAAGCGCCCAACTTATGCCAGTCAGTGCAAAAGCTTAACCGCAGCTAGGGCAAACATACCTGCTTTGTGTGCCGTCGCCGTACACGTTCTACAGCAAACCTTGAGAAGGCTTGAAAAAGCGTTCGTGAGTATGTGGGAGCAAAAGCACGGTTTCCCTCGTTTCAAAAAAGCGGGAGCAATGCGATCTTTTGTTTTTCCGCAACTGGGTGTCAATCCTGTCAACAACGGGGTACTAAAACTCCCTAAGATTGGGTTCGTTAAATTTCATCAATCGCGTCCTATCCCTGATGGCGCAAATATTAAGCAAGCGAGAATAGTTCGCAAGGCAAGTGGTTGGTACGTGATGCTAACCCTGCAATGGGATGTTTCCGTACCGTCAGTTATGCCACACGGTGAAGCGTTAGGCGTTGATGTTGGATTAACTAACTTCATAGCAACTTCCAATGGTCTTTTAGTTAAACGCCAAAAGTTTTTTGCTGATGCAGAGTGCAAGCTTAAATTGCTGCAAAAACGTGTCAGTAGGAAAAAGTTAGGCTCAAATAATTGGAAAAAAGCCCAGAAGAAAGTTGCCAAATTGCATGAGTACGTCGCTAACTGTAGAAAAGATTGGCACTGGAAATTGTCTCACCAACTCTGCAAAGACGTGGGGATGGTTTTTGTCGAGGACTTGAACCTGGTTGGTTTGTCTAAAGCTATGCTAGGAAAACATTGCTTGGATGCAAGCTGGGGACAGTTTTTTGCGATTTTAGAGCAAACCTGTTTTAAATACGGTGTGTATTTTCAAAAGGTAGATGCTCGTAAAACCAGCCAAATTTGTCCTAGTTGTGGTTTGGAGACAGGCAAGAAAGAACTGTCAGAGCGTATTCATTCATGTTCCAATTGTGGCTATACAACAGACCGAGATGTTGCAGCCGCACAAGTAGTTCTTATTCGAGGACTTGCAGCCGTAGGGCATACGGTCAAGATGCTTTCTTGCAAGTAAATTCGTCGGAATCCCTGCGAAGAAAGAATCCTCGTACCTGATAGTCGAGGAGTGTCAAAATCACACCTTCGGAGGTGATGCGCTGGTCGTTGATTTGCAACAAACGCTCCTTGTAGCGATCGGGCAATGAGGAAGCTGGGATATCAAAGCGCAAGTGAATCGCACTCGCGACCTTATTGACATTTTGCCCCCCCGCGCCTTGAGAGCGAATCGCACTAATCTCGATTTCGCGATCGTCTATGAACACTGTATTAGAAATTTGTAGCATGATTGAGCAGTGAGATTAAATATACCGGGAAAGCAGTGCATCTTTTATATATAACTTACTTTGGTAGATAAGTTATTTACTACAATTCTTAGCTATCAGGATGAATTCCATGAGTCTTTTTCTATCCCATAATTCTATGTCGTTAGATTCAGCAAGGTTGTAAGCATTTTTTGTAAATCTGTTGTTGGTGATTACTATGGCTTTATTTCCTTTGTAATATCTAACCGCTCCTGCTACTTCTTGAACTGCTTTAATACCAACTGGTCTTTTGGTTCTTTTTGCTTGAACCACCGTTCTTGAGCCATCTTTGTACAAAATTAGATCGGCTCCATAATCTTGACTATGTTTAGTTAAATTAACAATATAACCACAGTTAATAAAATGGAAAGCTAGAAATTTTTCAAACTCTTTGCCAGTCATTTCATCTACTTCCAGAATACCACTGTCTGATAAACATTTTCTTGGCTCTTCTTCTTTCCAGGTATCTACCCATTCCCAAATCATATTTACCGCAGCGAAAACGATAGCGGCTACTAATATAAAATCTAACATAAGATTATATTTAGTTTAAAGAAGTATTTACGAGCGTACCCGATTTACTCAGTATAGTTATCTACCCATATCACAAGCACATTGTGATCTTAATTACTGATTATCTAGGGAAACTCTGAATTTATGAGAATTGATAATAGGTGCAGGGATACAATCAATGATAACTGAAATTTTTGTCATCAATGGGTGATACAATAGCCAATTGGCTCAACTACACATCGACCTATGCCATCATCAGGAGTCCAATACTTAATTATCAATGCCCTGGAAACTCTCGACTTGCTGATCTGGAGAATATATGATGAAGAAAAAGGCTTTTGGTACATCGAAACCCCTAGTCGAGCGTTACCAAGGGCTGCTATACTACAAAGTGGCGAGATTGTTCGTATAGACGAGCTTGAAGACTATGACGAAACCGCATGATATTAGAAGAGAGCAAGACCGCAGATTAGGAGAATTAATGGCGATCGCACGTCAGCGATTCCTCGATGCAGGCGGCGATCCTCGACACCCGCCATCAGGTATAAAAGGCGATGATTACATGACAGACGCAGAAAGACAAGAAGCACTGACGATCGCCCGATCGCTCTTTAACGACGAATATATTAAAACCTATCTCCAAAACAAACGTCAAAACAATTTGCAACCCCAGAATAATTAGTAAGGTGCGCCGAAACGCACCCTACAAAAATTAATTAGTCGGTAGTACCAGTTTGCAGCGACTCTTTAGCAGTCTGCGTCCACTCAGAGTGGAAGAATTCACCGCGCGGTTTGTCGGTGCGTTCGTAGGTGTGAGCCCCAAAATAATCACGCTGAGCTTGCGTGAGGTTTTGTGGCAATCTTTCGCGTCGGTAGCTATCAAAATAGTCCAGCGAGGCGCTAAATGCTGGCACTGCAATCCCCAGTTGGCAAGCAGTAGCTAACACGTCTCGCCAAGCCGATTGGCGATCGAGAATGCTCTGTTTGAACTCCGGCGCTAACAGCAAATTCGGCAACGTGGGATCGTCCTTGAAAGCTGTTTTAATCTTGTCCAAAAATCCAGCCCGAATAATACAACCACCCTTCCAAATTCGGGAAATTTCGCTCAAACTCAAGTCATAGTTGTACGACTTCGATGCCGCGCTCAACAGCGCCATGCCTTGCGCGTAGGAGCAAATCTTCGAGCAGTAAAGCGCATCCCGGACTTTGTTCACAAACTCTTTAGTATCGCCTTCGTACTTGCCGCTAGGCCCGGTTAGTTCTTGGGAAGCTTTGATGCGCTCGTCTTTGTAAGAAGACATGATTCTGGCATTCACAGCAGCAATAATTGTGGGAATGCTCACGCCCAATTCCAAAGCACTCATTACCGTCCAGCGGCCGGTACCTTTTTGACCGGCTGCGTCCATAATTACCTCAACTAAGGGTTGCTTAGTTTCCGGGTCGTTGTACTTGAAAATGTTAGCCGTAATTTCAATCAAAAACGAGTTGAGTTCGTCTGTGGTATTCCATTCGGCAAAAACTTCCTGCAACTGCTTGCCGTCCAATCCACCAACGTTTTTGAGCAAATCGTAGGCTTCAGCAATGAGCTGCATATCCCCGTACTCAATGCCGTTGTGAACCATCTTCACGTAGTGACCAGCGCCACCAGGGCCGATGAAAGTCACGCAGGGGCCGTCATCTACTTGAGCAGCAATTTTGGTGAGAATTGGCTCTAGTAGGCCGTAAGCTGTTTGCGTGCCACCGGGCATCAAGCTAGCACCATTCAGCGCGCCTTCTTCGCCGCCGCTGATGCCCATGCCGACAAATCCCAGTCCCATCGATTCTAAATCTTTGGTGCGGCGTTCGGTGTCGTCGTAGAGCGAGTTGCCACCGTCAATAATCATGTCGCCCGGTGACAGCATGGGTTTGAGCTGGTCGATGACGGCATCTACGGGTTTCCCAGCTTGCACCATGACTAAGATTCGGCGCGGGGTTTCTAGGGCATCGACGAATTCTGTCAGAGTCTTGGCGGCTACAATGTTCTTGCCGGGGGCGCGTAGGGCCATGAAGTCGTCGGTTTTAGCTGCTGTGCGGTTGTACACAGCCACGGAGAAGCCTCTGCTTTCGACGTTGAGGGCGAGGTTCTCGCCCATCACTGCTAGACCGATTAAACCAAAATTTTGCTTTGTCATGCTAATAACCCGCTGGTTGTTCCCGCTTGAGGATTGATTTGCGAGAGAGGAAAGCGAGGCGGGGTGTAGCGCTTTCCGGTGGACTAAAAGTATTGGACAATAGACCTAGGAGGTTTAGGTTTATTTTTATATTCTCAGAATTGCTGTTTGGTAAATCAGTAGGGTTTTTTTAAGATTTAAGGGATATTAATGACGCGGGCAGGTGATGATAAGGCAGGTATTATGTCGATCGCGGTAACGGTAGATACAAACAAGCGGACATTTTGAGGAAAATTTAGGAGACTGTTGTAACTATGGAAGATTTGCAGTATCTCGCGGCCTGGGTGAAGGAGCAACACGCTCGCGAGTATATTTTGACTTGGCTGCTGAGTCAACAGGGGCTGTGGTGGTCTGATGGGGATATTTATCAGGCCGTTTTGCAAAAGTCGGGAAAGCTTTTGAAAGCTTATGTCCAAAAAAGGCAAGCGGGAGAGTTATTTGAGGGAATTTCTGAGAAGTTGGTGGGAGATGATAATTGGGATGATTTGGTGCTGAGTTTAGGGCGAATTGTTGCTGTTTATCAAGAGGAATTGCTGAAGCTGCAAGAGCGCGATCGCCGGGGGGATGGGCTAAAAAAAAATTTGATTAGCCAACCGTTGACTGGAGATCCTTTGCCGCTTTTGGAGGTGCAGCAAGCTTTGCCCGATCCTTATGCGGATACTCTAACGGGGAGATAATTGCTCATCATTTTTGTGGATGGAGGCTCATCTCAGAAACCGGGTTTCTTCCCTTATTTCTCGTACTCAACCAAAAATTGTCGCAGAAATCCGGTTTTTCGCCACGCAGTGAATCCCAGAAACCGGGTTTCTTCCTATATCTCTCGTACTCAACCAAAAATTGTCGCAGAAACCCGGTTTCTTGCCAACCAACTAAAGAAAATGGAGCGAGATTCAAGGATTGAGAATAGGTGTAATATCTAGAAGAAATCCGGGAAGTACATCTTCACCCGAAAGTGTAGGCGGTTGGTCAAAAGAGAAATTAATCACTTCTGCTACCTCTTCAGACAACCGATAGATTTCTACTAAAGGCGTTTGCGGGTCAATTAGCCAACCTAAGCGACAGCCGTTAGTTCGATAATACCGCATTTTAGCCCGCAATGTTTCTAGGGAATCAGTTTGGGAACGCAATTCTATTACAAAGTCCGGGCACAGGGGAGGAAATTTGCGCTTATCTTCTGCGGATAATGCTTCCCAACGTTCTAGGAGTACCCAAGCAGCATCAGGGGAACGCTTCGCACCGTTGGGTAATTGAAAGACAGTGGAAGAGTCAAAGACTTTTCCCAATCGAGTCTGACGATTCCACAAATTTAGGTCTGTAGTCAAATCCGAATTTCTGATGCCGCTTTCGCCGCCTGTTGGAGGCATAATAATTAGTTCTCCTTCGGGGGTTTGTTCTAATCGCCACTCTTCATTAGCGATGGACAATTGATAAAATTGTTCGTCGGTTAAAGCGACGGATGCAGGTAGGTTGAGGGTTATAGTTTCCATCGTTGATATTATCGCCAACTAGGTTGGTTTTATTATAACTCGCACTTTCTGACAATTTTCTCAAAAATATCGCACGCTCAGAAACCGGGTTTCTTCCGATATTTCTCGTGCGAGGCGGAAAATTGTGGCAGAAACCCGGTTTCTCGCCACGCAGCTAATCCCCGGAACCGGGTTTCTTCCGATATTTATCGTACTCCACTGAAAATTGTCGCAGAAACTCGGTTTATCGCCACCTAACGAGAGAAATTAGATCGCAAATCCGCGATAATTGATCGCAATCACCAGCGCCAAATTCCCCATGCTAACCCACAAGTCCGCCGGGGGTTGAAAACCCCCGTCTCATAGCAAAAGTCCTCTCAAAGAGGACTGAAAGACACATTTTTGAACAAGCATTGCAATATCTCCCCAGTCGGTTGAAACTGAGATGTTGCACCATTCTCAATAAGCTTTTTATGAACAGGCTTTTCGGCCTGTTCCACAACAAAATTCACTCTTTGTGGAACGGGCATCTTGCCTGTTCTTGAGAATGGTGCAAGATGTGAGTTGAAACCGACTTTCGCTATGAGACAGGGGTTTTAACCCCTGGCGGACTGTTGGTTTAACTCTAAATATAGCTGCTAGCTTGACGGGTGAACATTGAATAGTAAATTTCGCCCAATTCGATCAATTCGTCGTGAGTTCCTATTTCTGCTATTTTACCGTTTTCCATCACGGCGATACGATCGGCAATTTTTGCTAATCCCAATCTGTGACTGATTACTATTGTTGTTTTCCCGGCGGCTATTTGGCGGAAGATGCTGTAAATTTCGTGTTCTGTCTTGGGGTCTAGGGCGGCGGTTGGTTCGTCAAAAATTAGCACTTCGGCTGTAGAAAGCCGCATTAAGGCGCGGGCGATCGCAATTCTTTGCCACTGTCCCCCCGATAAGTCTATGCCGTCTTCTAATTGTTTCCCCAACGGTGTCTCTAAACCTGCGGAAAGACTATTGACTTTTTCGCGAATTCCTGCTTCGGAAATAGCTTCGTTAATTGCGCTGTCATCTGACAGTGAAAGCAAGTCGCCGAAACCGACGTTTTCGCGAACTGTGGAGGGGAAACGGGCGTAATCTTGCATGACGACGGCGATGCGCGATCGCACGTATGCTAGAGAGTACGATCGCAAATCTTTGCCGTTCCAGGCGATCGTACCACTTGTCGGGTCGTACAGGCGGCCGAGGAGTTTGCCAAGGGTTGTTTTACCCGCGCCATTTTCACCAACAAGCACTAGCATTTCCCCCGGATTAATGGTTAAGTTGATATCTTCAACCGTGCTTTTATTGCTACCGGGATAGCAGAAAGATAGATGCTTAATCTCGATGCCAATTTTATCTTTTGTGGGGGGGGCATCTTGCCCGCCATCTGGTAAACTAGGCAGGCGAGATGCCACATCCACAAGCGGAGACTGCAATTCTGGCTTGAGTTCCAAAAGTTGAAAAATCGGAGTAACACCGAGTGAAATATCGTACAAATTAGCATAATTGCCTATAAGTAATTGCAAACTTTGCTCCACCTGAACAATCAAACCAGAATACAGCGCCAAATCTCCCAAAGTATAGCGACCACCCAAAGCTCCCATTACCACATAAACAAATGGCAAAGCTACTCCGATTCTACTAAACACTGACCACAAAAGTAAAACAATTGCTCCTTTTTTTCGGATTTGCTGCATCTCGCTAAAAAATTGCAAAAACTGATCCTGCCAGCGTTTGAGCCAAAGTTCCTGCAAGCCAAACAAACGCAATTCTTTAGCATATTCTTCGCCCGTCAAGACTCTAGCGGATAAGTTCATCTCGCGGCTGATTTTAGCTTGCTTTCTTTGAACTCTCCAGATAATTTTGCTATATTTTCTTTGGATGTAAATTGAGGGACAGGATGAAATCAACATCACCACTGGCACCCACCAAGCTATTGCAGCAGCAAGGCCTATCGATGGAATAAATATAAAAATTCCCGTGATGGTCATGCTGATGGTAAATGCTAGTTGCTGTATTTTGAATACTCCGGTTTTTGCGAGTTCTACTATATTTAATAGTTCCGGGTTTTCAAACAGGGCAATATCGTCGAAATTGGCTACTTTTTCGAGGACTTTTCCTTCGACAAAGCCTTGAACGCGATCGCGCAAAGATGTCGCTGCAAAAGAACTCATTGTGTCTAGGGCATCGCCGACTAACCTAAGACTTAAGACTCCGCCAATACTCCACAGCAATATTGGTCGGGAAAGCATCAAAGCAAGGGGCTGTGCTGTTTGGGTTTGCGACAGCAACCGAGATACTTCATCAATGATTAATTTATCTAAAAAAAGCACGGCAGATGGGGCAGCACCGGCGATGATGTTGAGTATTATTAAATGGCGGAGTTCAATTGGTGCGGCTTTGATTATCAGGCCGAGGCTGCGCCACAAAGCTTGGAAGGTGGTAATTTGGATGGCTTGCATAGTTTGTGGGTAGGTGTCGGGTCTAGTCATCCCCGGACGGTATATTATAACAAAGGTGCTTTTCACGATCTATTCTTACAGACTCAACTCTGGTATTCCCCATATACGAATAGTTCCATCACAGTGACTACTAATAATTTGTTTTCCATCTGGCGTAATTGCAAGGCAAGAAACCCTATTAGCGCGGGAAAAATACTCTTTTAGGTACTCCTGCACAACTTGAATAGCTATAGCTAATGATGGCGTTCGATGACTCTTTCTGTGTGACAATATGCCACTGTCCATAGCTTGCAAAACTTTCATAACTTGCATAACTAATGATGGCGTTGGATCTAATCCTCTCTCTCTAAGGATTGAAAAGGCTAAACATCTGACTTGGGCAACACTACTCTCTTTTATATGGTCTATGAAATGCTCTTCTATATGGCTGCTGAAATACTCTTCTATAGAGTGAAATTTTTCTCCAGTATTTAAGTCCCATATTTCAATAAACGACTCATAATCGTCATCGTCATATCCAACCGATACAATTCTTTGACTATCAGGTGTAAGTGTAAGAGTCCGCACTATAGCAGAACTCTTTAAACTTAGCCGAACACCTGGAGATTCCTTCGTTAAGTCCCATATTTTAATCGTGTTGTTATTATGGCTAGTGATGAGTGTTTTACCATCCGGTGTAATAGCCAAAGCATAAATCCATCCTAAATCACATCCTATAATAGTTCGCAATTTTCCAGTTATTAAATCATAGGATTTGATAATTTTTTCACTTCCTACAATTATTCTCTGTCCATCTGGAGAAATAACAATCCTGTTAGTATTACTCCAATCAATATAAAATGCTTTCAAGATTTCTTGGTTGTTTAAATCCCATGTTTGAATAATGTTGTTGTCTTCAACACTAATAAACTTTTTCCCATCTGGTGTAATAGCCACTAAATAAACTGAATCTGAATAATGTAGAGAGTGTAGTAACTCATTCGTCTTTAAATCCCAAATTTTTATGGTGTTATTCGCACCACTAACAAGTGTTTGCCCGTCTGGAGTAATAGCAATAGGGTTAATATAGTGTTGAGGAGCTTCCAGTGTACTAATTAATTCTCCAGTGTTTAAATTCCATATTTTTATGGAATCGTCCCAGTAACCACTACTAACAAGTCTCTGTCCATCTGGTGTAATAGCCAAAGAAGTATGAATCAATTCATGATATCTATAATATCCATGATAACGATCAAAATGAAAATCAAAATCAAAATCATTATCAAAATGACCATTAAGGACATTAAGACATTTAAAACATTTATAGGGATTGTATTTAACAGCCAAAACAAAGACATCAGCAGAAGCGCTTAAGTTTGCACTCGCCTCACTCAAACAGAAACGACTGATAGATAAGAAAACCCTAGCTACTAGCTTTTGCAGCTTTTTCCAAAACCACCCTTCTAAAGCCGTATAAAAATCTAATACATTTGGATCTACAATTGTATCAATATCTGTTGTTTGATCTACCTCTATATCTAGTTGTTCGTCAGCTTCTACTATCGTATCCGTCTCTTGAATTGCCTCGAATTTATCTGTACTTATATCTAATTCTTGTGTCTCATCAACTATTGCATTATCTAATTTTTCCTCGGTATCTGTTGAGCCTGAATCTAAAGAAAATATTTCTTGGAGCAGCATTTCATAGGAAATTAAGTAAGATATTATTCTGCTAGAAATACCAGTATATAAAAAGAGCTTTCTTATATCTTGCGTATACTTCGGAGCTAATTGAGATGTTGCAGTTACTTGAAAATAACCTTGCTCATTCTGGGTAAAATTTAATGTACCATCTTGAGCAATTTCACCTCCGGTTGTTTCCCAATCAACCTCACCGGGCGCGAGTGAAAAGCCGAATTGATCTAATCCTTTAACAACAAATGTTTGTTGTTCGCTTGATTTAAGATAAACAAAACCAGGCTGAACTTCTAAACGTCTTAAAACAGGTAGGAGGATAACTTTAGCTGTATCACTAAGTTTTCCTAATTTTGCGGTGACAGTAACTTCGCGCTTTTGATAATCGCCTTTAAAAGCTCCTTTATTGGTAATTAATCCACCAGTTGTACTGTTCCATCTAACATTCGTTATTTCTAAAGGATCGCCGACTTGATCGAATCCAGTTACAGTAAAAGTAAATGATTCGTCTGGTTTAATTTCTACCTGTTCAGGAGATATTTTTAGCCCTCTCAGAACAGGAGTAACAGTAACTTCAGCATTAGCGCTTAAATGCCCTACATTGACGGTTACTTGACAAGCACCTTTTTGCTGTTCTCCACTGCAAAAATTGCCATGTCGATCGATTAAGCCCTCTGTTGCATTCCATTCTATATTGCTGACAGATATTTCTTCACCTCGTTGATTTAAAGCAACCACATTAAATTTTTGGCTTTCTCCTGGCTCTAAAGTAACAGATGAAGGTAAAATCTCTATGAATGTTAACCGAGAAGGTTCGTAAACTTTAACTTCTGTGCAAGTGTTAATTCTCCCTACACTTGCTTTAATAATAACAGTGTCTTCTCGATCGCCCGCATAAAATACACCCCGATTATCAATGTTTCCACTAATTGCTGACCAAGTAACTTTTCCAGCTTGTATGTTGTTACCATACTGATCTACTCCCTTAACTTCAAACTGAAAGCTCTGGTCAAACTCTAATTGAGGTATTGAGGATGTAATAATTAGTTCTGCTAGCCTCGGAGGTTCAATAATCGTAATTGGGATAACTCGACGAATTGAACTAACTGAAGCGATAACTTCAAAGTTTCCTTGCTTGTTGACAGCTATAAAATAGCCAGTTTGGTCAATTATTCCACCGCCGCTACTTGTTGACCAAGTAATTCTCCCAGTTTGTATGCTGTCACCATACTGATCTACTCCTTTAACTTGAAACTGAAAACTCTGCCCAAACTCTAATTGAGATGTTGACGATATAATAATTAGTTCTGTTAGCTTCGGAGGTTCAATAATCGTAATTGGGATAACTCGACGAATTGAACTGACTGAAGCGATGATTTCAAATTTACCTCGATCGCTTCCAGCTACAAAATTGCCATTTTGATCGATCGTTCCACCTCCGCTTACTTCCCACAATACAGTTTCCGGCATGGGATTTCTGCGTTGATCTAAAACTTGTGCTGTAAATTGTTGCGTTTTACCAAACTCTAAAGTAATCCTAGAAGGAGTAACAGAAATCTCAGTGATTCTAGGGGGCTGAATAATAGTAATTGTGACAGAAGTCTCAAAAATTCCTATCTTTGCTTTAACTTCAAATCTTCCTTCCCGTTCACCTGCTGTAAATAAACCTTGTTTGATTTTACCGCCAGTAGTTTCCCATTCAACATCTTTATCGTTAAGGTTGATATCTCTATTATTCTGGTCTAAACCTTGGACAGTAAAATATTGAACTTGACCACAAGTGAGTGCTTGGGAAATTTCATGAATAACAATCTTGCTTAATTTTGGATAAGAACATCCCTTAATAGCATGAAGTGGTTTTCCTGTTTGTGGTTCCAATAATGTTACCCAATCTTTCCCTGCAACAGCAAGAGTTTTTCCATTAGGACTAACTGCTACAGAGCTAATAAAATCAGGCTGCTCTGGTAAAGTGTAGATGACTTTATTATAATTATATCTTAAATCAAAGATTTTAATTTCTCTGGAAACACCTACTACAAGTATATTTTGATTGATATTACAACCTAGAGAATTAATTGATTGATTATTTGGGTAAGTCTTGGTGCATTCTAAATTTTGAAGAGGTAGTACAGAAACACCTCCATTATCTGCTGCGGCAACAATAATTCTACCTAATACCCAAGCCCCTACAGCTATAGGCCCTCCTAATGAAAACCCTGCGACAGTAGCTGCTACATCTACTAAACCTTTACCCAAAGCTGAACCTGATTGATTTGAAGATTGTTCTCCAGATTTTGATTGCCAAAATTTTACAACACCATCACGACTGCCACTAATTAAGGTTGTGTTGTCTGAAGTAATAATTAAAGATTGAATCCAAGCTGAATGTCCTTCAATACTGCGTATGAGTTTACCGCTATCCAAATTCCATAAGGTAATTTTATTATTAGTGCTTCCACAAGCGATAACTTTTCCATCATGGCTAATACATAAGCTCAAAACAGAAGATAGTTCCTTTGGATCTTGTAGAGTTTCATTTAATTTCCCAGTATTTAAGTCCCATATTTTGATGGTTTTGTTGGTGCTACCACTAACAATGGTTTTTCCATCGGGAGCGATCGCAACAGCAGTAACCCAACTAGAATGCCAACTTAGATCGATTAATGTATGAATAAGCTGCCCTGTTTTTAAATTCCATACCTTAATATTTTTATCTGCACTTCCGCTAACCAAGGTATTGCCATCAGGACTAATAGCAACTGACAAAACCCAGTGCGAATGTCCTTCAATACTACGAATTATTTCCCCTGTTTGCAAATTCCATACCCAAATCTTTTTCCAACTCCCTCCTACTAAAATACTATTACCTGGACTTATTGCCAGAGAAGTAATAACATCTGTTGGGGAAGGTATTAAGCTTTCAGGTGTATTTTCCCTCAAGCAACAACTATCACCACGAAAAACTCTGTAGGCAAATTGTTTAACTCTGTCTGATTGATCTTTGATAGACTGTTCAATCAATAGTTCTAAACCTTGTTGACCATAATTGAGAGTTTCTGATAAAGCAGCAAGTCTTTCTTGCTCACTTTCACTAGATAACTGCTTCTTAACTTCTTCAATTCTTGTAGACATTCTATTTCTCTCCCAATCATTCACTTTCTGATTTTTTGGCAGCGACAAGCAACAAATTAGCTAGGTGATAGGGTTCTAGCATAAATGTGGTAATAATAAAATTTCATGTATATTATAACAGATTATGAGTTAATCATAGTAGATGATGATAACATAATTTCTCTTTCTCCTCAATTTTCCCAGGTTGGTTGAAAATTTATGAGTGCATTCATAGCTCGTTCCAAACTGGGGGAATTAGTCTGTGCTGACGCAACCTGCCAACTTTGATTGACAAACTCGATCAGTTGACCGTTGTAGTCTTTACCAATTTTAGCCGTACTATTAGGAGCGGGGACGATCGCATCCCGCAGATTTCGCTTCTTTGACTTTTTAGCCAAATTGATTAAAAGCTGCTTGGGGTCAGGAATTCGATCCGCGTCGCCAGGAGGAATCAAGTCTACTGAAATACCCAGAAATTCGGCAAATGCCGATCGATGTGCAAGTAACCACGCTTCCACTTCTTTAACAGCAATCCGAAACAGCAGATTAGGATGTTTTGGTTGAGTTAACCACTCCGAAATAATTACTAGCGGGCATTCTGCATTATCCAAATCAGTTAATACTAAGTATGGCATTCCCTTGGCCGCATAATTTAATCCAGAAATAATCTTTTTAATTTTGCCATATCCTCTCTGATTCAAGCACTGTCCCACTGAAAAGGGACGTTGAGACTGTTTGAGCATTTGTTTAAGAACTGCTTCACTCAGTACATCCTCAAACACTAGATTGATGGGAATATCTGTCATTTGAATAAACTGAGTTGTTCGATCGCGGGCGGTGCTGTCAGAGGAAGTGCAGCATCAGCTATGCTTAAACCTCCTTCTAATAGCATTTTGATTTGTTCATTACTTGAAGCAAGTTTTACCTGAGTTCCTTCAGGAGTCGGTGTCATAAGCAGCACCTCTTCGCCGCCAATGCCTTTGTCTGAGAGCAAATCAGCACTATGGGTACTAAGAATAACCTGTCGCTTTCTCGGACGCTGAAGGCGATAAATCAGAGAGGGTAGATTGCTAACAATCGCCGAATTTAAGGAAAGTTCTGGTTCTTCTAATAACAATAATGAATCGGATTCTAACAGTGACCAGAGTAAACCAATTAACCGTAACGTTCCGTCAGAAAATTGGTCTTCCCGTTGTTTTCCTGCTCCGGGCCGCCAATGTTCGTAAACAGCTTCCAAATGCGGAACTCCCATCACATCTTTGGTATCTGTGAGGTTTTTCAATTGTGGGACGGCCAGCTTTAAAGCACCTTCAATTTTTTTTAATCGCGATCTTCGGGTTTTTTCGGTAGTTTTAGCAACTCGCTCTAAAAAAGTTCTCCCAAAAGGATCTTCGGAAAGTCCAGGGGTAGCAAAAGCTTCGGGATGGCGGACTAACTGAGGAATTAAATGTAAATATAAAATCGCTTCTAAAAATTTAGGAATTTCTCTAAATTCTGCATTGGCATTAATTTGCTCTAAATAAGTCTGGGTGAGACGTAGCTCATCGTTGTCATCTTCTTGAGTAGGGCGATTGACAATTTGCTCCTCGCCTTTCCAAACTCGTTCGTAGGCAACAATCGGCTCATTTTTCCCCCCTTTTCTCTGTTTAATTCCCAGCCCATACCTCCATAATGGCTGTTGGGCATTAGATTCGGAAAGGTGAATTTCTATTTCTACATCTGGATAACGGCGCGCATAAAGACTGCGAATTTTTGAGACGCCACCTCGATCGCTCACGGCTTTCTGCAATCCGCCTCCTGCTTTAGCCAGATCCCGCAAAAAGCGCAATGAATCGAGAAAGTTTGACTTACCACAAGCATTAGGGCCTACCACAAAAACGCGATCGCGCAAATCAACATTCACTGACTGAAAATTGCGCCAATTTTTCAGAGCTATATGGGAGATAATCATTAAACCTCTTTAGTGATAGGTAGATGAATAATTTGGTCTTGATATTCATTGATAAAAGAACATTCAGCAATCAAAATTAATTCATCGATGTTTTGCCCTATACTTAAATTCGCATTTAAAATAAATATCCCAGGGATATGACGATTGGCTTGCAAATGATCGTTTAAGTGAACGGGCATGGATTTGCGGTTATTCGTGACTAGGATAAAGTCATATTTTTCACACCATTCTAAAATTTCCGGGTCTTTAGTTCCTTTTGCTGGTATGGAAGGTTCGCCAATGACCCGAATAATTAATCCTACTTGTTTGCTCCGAATTTGATTAGGATAAATCGGGTCAATATTTTCATCCATGAGATACTTGAGTGCCATTTTTTTTATTTCTTTCTTCCTTGATTTTTTGGAGCCTGACCGAAGCTGGATGAGGGTTTAATTCTTGAGCTTTTCGCTGTTCGTGCGACCATTCGAGCCAGTCTGCGATGTATTTATCTAAGGCAGCTTTATTGTTCAAATAATACAAAATTGTCGCATAAACTTGATCGAGGGTCAAAGTGTAAAAGTGTTTTAAAATTTCCTCTGGTGAACGTTGCTGATAAATATATTCATAGAGGATGCTTTCTATTCCTACTCTTGTGCCTTTTACTCGAATGTCATCATCGGCTAAAAACTCAAAATATTCTTCTATTAGCATGGTTTATTTATCCATCTGTTGATTCTTGTTGAGCGGGAGCGTCTCGCTTGCAAGGTACAAGCTCCCACTCTTATGATAACTGATTAACTGGACATGATAGAACATCCACAGGGCAATTTTCTCGACCTTCCCAGACTCTATGTTTCCTGCTGTCATCGCCGCCATCTCAAAACTCAACCCCACAGACAGGCAATATTCCATCCTTATCCCTACATTATCCAAATGTCAAACGCCGCACCGTACCATCATCTGTAGATCGCTGTTCGCCAACGCCAACAACTTCCACAATAACTTCGCGTTCTGATATCAAAAATTGACCCTCCCGCGCGGCAATTTCAACGATGATTTTGTCCCCTTCCAAATACACGTTGTAATTAGTCGTAGCCCAGACACCTTTTTCGTGTTCAAAACTGTGTCCGTCGTCCTCATAAAGCGTCCATTCACCGCTTCCGGGCCAAATTCGCATTTTTAATGACTCAAGCGGTTCTTCGCTGACAAATTGCCTCACAGGTGCGATCGCAATTATGCCCCCGCCCCGCACGTAAAGCGGCATTCTCTCCAAAGGTGCATAAGCTAAAATGTGCGTCGGGCCCTGATAGCATTCGCCCGTCCACCAATCGTACCAAGTACCCTCCGGCAAATACACGGCGCGATGCTCAACTCCCGGGCGGTAAACAGGTGCAGCCATCAGCGACGGGCCGAGCAATACTTGATCGTAAAGGTGATAAGTTGCCCGATCGCGCGGAAAGTGATACAGTAACGGTCGCAAAATCGGCGTTCCCGTCGTCGCAGCTTCCCAAAACAAGGTATAAATATAAGGCAACAACTGATAGCGCAAATTGATGTATTCGCGGCAAATCTTCTCAGTGCGATCGCCAAAAACCCACGGTTCGTGCTGCGCCGTACTCATCGCCGAATGACCGCGCATCAAGGGATACAGCATCCCCACCTGCATCCACCGCGCGAACAGTTCAGCGGTTGCATTCCCCGCAAAGCCGCCGATGTCGCAACCGACAAACGCCACGCCGGAAAGCCCCATGTTGCAAAGCATTGGTAGCGACATTTCTAAGTGTTCCCACTGCGATTGATTGTCGCCCATCCACACCGACGAGTAACGCTGAACGCCCGCAAAACCCGATCGCGTCAGCACAAAAGATCGATCGCCCGATCGCACTTTTTGCAACCCCTCAGCACAAGCTTTCGCCATCATCAACCCATACAGATTGTGGGTTTCGGCGTGGGTAGCGCGATCGGATTCCGGGCCTTGCGGTGCATCCAGGGGAAAGCTGATGTGTTCGCCGCCGTCACCAAAAGGCCGTTCTGCGATCGCAGGTTCGTTCATGTCGTTCCAAATCCCCGCAATCCCAACATCTGTCAGCGTTTTGTGCAATTCGCCCCACCACTGCCGCACCTCCGGCCGCAGGAAGTCGGGAAACACCGCTTTGTCCGGCCAAACGTAACCGTGGAATAGCTTTCCCTCTGCGGTGCGGACGAAATAGTCATTCTCCACACCGCGATCGAATATTTCATAATCTGCTTCCGGTTCGTACTTGACACCGGGATCGACAATCGTGACAACCTTAAAACCCGCTGCTTTCAAGTCTGCGATCAGTTTCGCCGGATCGGGGAAACGCTTCGGGCTCCAGGTAAAAACGCGGTAGCCGCGCATATAGTCGATGTCGAGGTGGATGACATCGCAGGGAATCGCCCGATCGCGAAATTCCTTCGCCAACTCGCGCACAATGTCCTCGGATTCGTAACTCCAACGGCATTGGTGGTATCCCAGCGCCCATTTTGGCGGAAGCGGCATCCGGCCGGTTAACTGGGTGTAGGTGGCGATAATTTGGGCGGGTTCCGGGCCGTAAATGATGTAGTAGTCGAGTTCCGGGCCTCTGGTTTCCATCCGCAAAACCCCCGGTTGTTCCGCGCCGATATCGAATTGACTCCAAAATGTCGTGTTGAAGAAAATGCCGTAAGCGCGATCGGGATTCAGGGCGATGTAAAATGCGATCGCCTGGTACATTTCATCGGTGAGGGAATTGTAGTCAAGGGAGTCGGTTGTCCAGTTTGTCTTGACTTCGGAGAGTTTGTCGAGAAACCCGGTACGTTCGCCGAAACCGTAGAAGTGTTCGTCTGCTTCGATGCGTTTCCAGCCTGCGGTTGCGCCTGCGCGCCATCCCATACTAGGATCGCAGTCGCTAGCAAAGGGTTTTCCCGATTTGTCAAAGCATTCGATGGAAGTGCGATCGCGCTTGACTGAAATCGTTATTTGTGATGTTTCAATTTCTATTTTTTCGTCTGTTTCTCGCACTTCAAATGGTATAATTTCCCACTCTTCGTCAGGGACAGTTATTGAGTACGATCGGCTTTCAACCCCCCCTTGCCCCCCCTTACTAAGGGGGGGTTGGTCTATAATTTCTTCCTCCCCCTTGTAGGGGCGGTGCCCCCGTGCCCGCCCTAGTTGGGGGGGGTTTGGGGACATTCGCACTCGGATTAAATTCGGTGCGAGGATGCTGATATTTAGGGAGGAATTGGTACAGTTGAAGTGAATTGTGCGTGAAGCGCAGCTATCCCGTAGGGAATCGGTTTTATCGATCGATTGTACAGAGCCAATAATTGACCAAGGCTGTTCGGTTGTTTGGAGTTTTCCGAAGTATTGCGGCATACACTCTGACTCGAAATATTATCGATTTTGCTATGAGCAGTTAAGGGTTGTCATCTGGCAAAAGGCTGAACTATAGCCAAACTGAGTATTCCCCACCCGTAGCCAGGGTATAATGGGCGACAAGGAGCCGACATTAAGTTGGATGAGGTACTCTGAAGATGGCTAAAGACATTTACCACAATACGGTGAGAACGGCTCTAGAAAATGATGGTTGGACGATTACTAACGATCCCTTAACCTTGAAGATAGGAGGACGCTCGGCTTATATAGATTTGGGTGCACAGAAGTTATTGGCAGCAGAGAAAGAAGGTCAGCGGATTGCAGTGGAGGTGAAAAGCTTTATCGGCCCATCACCCGTACATGATTTGGAGCAGGCGCTAGGTCAATACATCATGTATTCACAAGTTTTGGAGCGGCAGAATTCGGCGCGTTTGTTGTACTTAGCCATTCCAGAAAGCGTGTTTTTAGATTTTTTTTCAGAGGAGCTGCCACAATTAATGGTTGAAATCAATCACTTAAACTTGCTAATTTTTGATGCGAACACAGCGGAGGTTAGAAGATGGATAACTTAGAGTTTTATCGGCAAACGATCGAGACCATTTTAAGAAAGTATGCAGAAATTCCCTATTCTTTTGGAGAAATCGATCAGCACTTAATTGTCGATCGCGATCGCAATCACTTTATGCTGTTTGATGTGGGTTGGCAGCAAAAACGGCGAGTGCATGGATGTATAACTCACGTCCAAATTATTGATGACAAAATTTGGATTCAACGCGATGGCATTGAGGATGGGATTACAAATGAGCTAGTCGAAGCCGGGATTGGGAAAGATCAGATTGTCTTGGGGTTTCAACCGCCCAACGCCCGCCCTCATACCGGATATGCGGTGGCATGATGTTGCCGGCGATAGAGTTAAAAACCTGTACTTCACCGAAGAAACAATCAGCGTCGCTCTCATGGATGGCCGAACAATTACTGTACTTTACTAAATCTACTTAAGCTGTTACGCATTTAAAATAGTATTGTAGGGTGCCACGGGCCGCAGCGTTTTTCTTGCCTAATAAGTGAGCGAGCTGACGCACCTTACAGGCTACTTCCTTCGCCTCTTCGGGGTTCATTATATCCGGCAAAAAACAAAGTGGAGCTTTCGCTGCACAATTACGAAATCTCCACTTTCATCACTATTCTAGTGGCTGCAAAAACCCTCTTGCCCTCACTCGATTTTACTTGTACAAAACAGCCTCTTTCAAAGTCGCGATCTTACCTAGCGCTTCATCGAGATCCTCTTGGGAGGCGCCGTGGGCAACTATTGCATCGGTCAAATGCTTCACAATTGCATCAAAGTGTTCAGGCTGTAAATTCAAACCTGCGTGTGCTTTCTCCATTGAACGGCCTGAGTATTGCTTGGGGCCGCCGAGGGCATAAGAGATAAAAGCAGTTTGATGGCGGCGCTGCTTTTCCATATCTGTATGATCGAAGAAATGGCTCACTATCTCGTCAGCCAAAACATCGCGGTAAAAATCATCCACCATCTCTTTAATGGCTGGCTCTCCACCCATTTTTTCGTACAATGTTGTTGCCATATCGTTTCAGCGAGTTATTTTTTTCCCTTACTCTTTAATTATAGCTGGCAGCTTGGCTTTTTTCCACTGTGAAATGTTAATTTAATCTGAAATAATTACTTAGTAACTGTTGCGACTGCTGGTATTTTTTAGACCACATTCTCTAATTGTAAACTTTATTAACGTTCTCTCGCCAGTTAGATATTGTCGATCGCCCTCCCAGCATTTTGACCTAATGCACGGATTGCTGGTTTTAGCAAGATGTTTCCTATACACCACCAACACGCATCTGTTTTCCAGCTAGCAAACTCAAGAAATCGGTGATAAAACAGAGGCCGGATGCGATCGCCCAAATTAGGCTTGCCCCTGCAATTGGACAAGTTAAAATAAATGGGCGATCGGCTGCTGAGCGGCATCATGTATAATAGAATTGCAAATATAATCGAATCACCACAACGATCGCCTGTATACTGATATTCTGCCGTTGCTAGTCGGTTGCGACACTTCCGGACGATCGCCCGCAGTTAAGAAAAACCTTTGACTTAAGTACGCGGACTGAAATCAAGATTATTATGTCCTCTGCGAGGAACGAAGCAATCCCAACTCTGAGCGATTGCTACATTTCTATCTGCTGTTTCCTTAAACTTTGATGATTTTTGAGTGCCTTGAAATACTATAGCCAACATCCTAACGCTTTCTCGATCGACTACCTCAACGACTTGCGAGGAGCAATTCTAGCCTCCCCTTATCTAGCAATCAACAACCTCAATCGCGATTTCATTGGCACAAAAGGGTTTTCCGTAGTGTTTCAACGTGCGGAAATTGCTGAAGTAGAACGGCGGTTCCCTTTGTTCAAACCCTATCTAGACCAAGCATTACTGCCTGAATGCAATGCTTTTTACCTCAACCCTTTGTTGCTGGGTGAAGGTTCCCGCGTCGATCCGCATATCGATCGATCTTTGCGATCGTACTGCAAAACAGTTGAACCTCCCGCAGCCGTCAGCGTTTTGTACGTGCAAGTACCGCCCAACTTGCAAGGGGGAGAATTGATACTGCGGCGCAACAAACAGCAAGTCGGGCAGATTAAGCCGCAAGCCAACTCGCTGGTGTATTTTCAAGGAGATTTGACTCACTCTGTCAACGCTGTTAAAAGTACCGGAACTCGTTTGAGTTTGGTTTGCGAACAGTACAGTTTGAGCGAAACAGAACTGCAAGATATTCCAGGATTTACAGTGGAATCTAGGGCCGTGAAAGCAAAAATTAAGTAATGTTTATTATGTCAAAATAATAGCATTCTTGACAATTCCCAGGTCTTCCCAAAAAGGAATTACTGTCAAACTATCTACAAAACAAACTTAAATACCCAGATATATCTTGGGCGCTTGTTTATACCAGTAAAAAAAGAATGCCACTGTAGGGCGGTGAATCAAACCCTTAGTTCATTAGTCGTTGCCAATTCTTTAATCTCAGGCCTTACGCAACAGTCACAAGACTTTTAGGTATGTGGTTGCGCTCGACTCGCTCTTAGGATATCAAATAGTGCTGAAGCGCAACAAGATACCTTTGTTTAATGTGCCAGTTGTGTAAGTCCCAATACGCTTGGGTTAACACTGTTAATTCCCCGGAGATCCCCCTCGCATACCCCCTACTCCCCCTGATTGTTGGGGAGTAGGGGTTGACTTTGAGCAACTTCTTGTCCCCCCCTTTGTAGGGGCGGTGCGACCCCTACTCCCCGTGCCCGCCCTCTTGGTTAGGGGGGATCGATCTTAACTGAACCGTATTGGTGTAAGTCATGTTTTTTAAGGATTGCATATTTCTGCGATCGCTTTTTCTTCGGGATGATTAGCAATATAATTGCTCAGCCATTGGCAACTCAGTTTCATTAAACTATCTACATCAAGTTCCAAATTCCAGATCCTTAAAGTAGAATCATCGCTGGCAGAAACAAGAGTTTTGCCGTCGGGACTGATGTTAACGTCATTAACTTGATCGCTATGTCCCTCAAAAGTTTGTAGGGGCACCGCCTCCAATCCAGTTTTGCTGTCTGCTACATTCCACAGTTTAATTGTGCGATCGAAACTTGCAGATGCTAAAATTTTGCCGTCGGGACTGAAACTAATGCTTTTTACCCAGCTTCCGTGTCCTCGGATAGTTTTGATTTCGGTGTCTGTTTCTGCATTCCACAATTTAATGGTGCTGTCATCGCAGGCGGATGCTAAGATTTTGCCGTCGGGACTGAAACGCAGGCTGGTAATTCGGCTGTTATGGGCTTTCACAATCTTTCTTGGCGTAGATTCTAAATTATTTAAATCCCAGAAAAATATTGTGCGATCGTTCCCTGCGGATGCTAAAGTTTTGCCATCGGGACTGAATGTGACACTTCTAACTCTTTCGAGATGTCCTGTGAAGGTTTTGATTTGGACACCGCTTTCTAGATGCCACAATTTAACAGTTTTATCGCTTCCTGCTGATGCTAAGATTTTACCGTCGGGACTGAAAACAACGCTGTCAATTCCCCTCAGATGTCCTGAAAGAGTTTTGATTTCGGTGCCCGTTTCTAGGTTCCACAATTTAATAGTTTTATCGCTTCCTGCGGATGCTAAAATTTTGCCGTCAGGGGCGAAACTGACGCTGGTGACGGCACCTTGATGTCCGAGAAAAGTTTTGATTTCGCGGCCGTTTTGTGCATTCCACAATTTAACAGTGCGATCGCTGCTACCGGAGGCAACAGTTTTGCCGTCGGGCGAGAAACTCGCACTGAAAACCTGACGGCGGTGACTTTCCAGAACTTTCGGTTCGATGCCGGTGAGGTTCCAGAGTCGTACCGTGCGATCGGTACCTGCCGTTGCCAAAGTGCGGCCGTCGGGACTGAGACTAAGGCTGACAACCCTGCCACTGTGTCCTTTGAGCGTTTGCGGCTCGATGTCTCCTAACTGCGATAAATTCCACAATTTGACGGTGCTGTCTTCGCTAGCGGTAGCCAGAGTTGGGCGGAGGCTGCCTCTGGGACTGAATTTGACGTTCCAGACTTGCCTGCTGTGGGCTTGCAGGGTTTTGAGGAGAGTCAGGTTTTTGACATCCCACAGCTTGACTAAACCGTCTTCACCAGCGGATGCGAGGGTTTTGCCGTCGTCGGAGAAACTAACACTTCTGACAGCATTGGTATGGCCCGTCAGCGTTGCGATTTCCGTTCCGTCTGCTGGATTCCAAAGTTTGACAGTGCGATCGCTACCCGAAGATGCGATCGCCAACCCGTCGGGCGAAAAAGTGACGCTTGTTGCCCAGCCCCTATGCCCAGTAAAGGTTTGGAGCAAAGTGCCGTCTGCTGGATTCCAGAGTTTGACAGTGCCGTCGGAACCCGAAGATGCGATCGCCAACCCGTCGGGAGCAAAACTGACTCCTCTCACCCAGCCCCTATGCCCCGTAAGCGTTCTAATTTGTGTGCCGTTTTCGATGTTCCAGAGTTTGATAGTAGCATCGTCGCTAGCAGATGCGATCGTCTTGCCGTCAGGTGAGAAACTGACAGTCCAAACGTTGTCTCCGTGTCCGGTGAGCGTTCTGAGCAAGATGCCGTCTGGGTTCCAGAGTTTGACGGTATCGTCTTCGCTAGCGGATGCGAGGATTTTGCCATCGGGCGAGAAAACGACGTTTCTGACGTTAGCTTGGTGGCCAAGGAGTTGATCGCGCTCTCGGATGCTGTAAATTGCTTGTTGGAGGGCGATGGATACTTGCATCTTAGTTTCGGATTTTGCCGGACTCAATGCCTCTAATTTTTTAAGTTTATGTGCTGCAAGCAGTGCTTCGATCAGTGCTGGAAAAGGGTTTGAGGCTAAAGTTGTCTTTGACGACAAACTTTCGAGGACTATTTTGGTTTCTGCGAGTTCTCGATCGGCTTTAATTACTTGCAATTGTACGGCGATAGCGGCTGCTAAAGATATCGCTAAAATTGTCGAGCCGATCGCAATTATTTTTTTAGCTTGTTTTTTAGCTAACGTTAACTCTGTTTTAGCTTGATGCTGGGCCAGACTTAAAGTTTCATTAGCTTGTGTCAATATTTGACTTTCCTCAGTTTGCAGTGCAAAAGCCAATTCAGCTTCTCGCTTTTCCAAATCCTGAGCCGCCGCTAAAAAGCGGTAATCCAGATGGCTTAAACTTTGATATTTGGCCCATTCCAAAGCTTCTTGCAGTGCCTGACCCCGCAGCAGCCGCGACTCATCCTCAAAATTGGCAGCATTCCAAGCATTAAAACTTTCCGAATAAGGCCGCAGCTTTCCCAACTGTTTTTCCACCCATTCAAGATTGAAAACTTCGGCATAAATTCGGTTATAAACTTTTAGTTTTCCCTGTTGTTGCACCACTAAACCTGACAGTCGCAATTCCGTTTGTTCGGGACTGCAATCAGCAAGAACCCCCCCCAGCCCCCCCTTGCTAAGGGGGGGAGCAAGAGTGGCTATTTCTTCCTCTCCCAAGGGTGAAGCAGCAGCATTTAGCCCCCCCTTAGCAAGCAGGGCTGTTTCATTCTCAGAAAAACCAGGGTTTTGTAGGGGCGGTGCCCCCGTGCCCGCCCAGCCGATAGACGATCGGGTAGGGGTTTCAGATATCGGGGCAACCACGGGGGGATTGCCCCTACAAGAGAATGAAACAGCCCTGCCCTTAGCCAGGGGGGGTTGGGGGGGGTGCGCGGATTCCAAAATTTGCTGGTAAAGCCCCAATAACTGCCCCGCTTTTTGCTGATTTCTCAAAAGTCGATCGCGAATAGTTTTCAAATGTTCAGGCTCATCCTGAGACTCCCAATTCTCCACAACCCGCAACCTCACCAACCCCTCAACTCCCTCCTCCTCTTCCTCTGTGGAAC
>NZ_JAUBTT010000029.1:6666-12340 GCF_036705125.1 Microcoleus sp. B7-D4 | reverse complement strand
AGGCATCCTGCCTGTCTGTGGTGGTGGAACAGGCATCCTGCCTGTCTGTGGTGGTGGAACAGGCATCCTGCCTGTCTGTGGTGGTGGAACAGGCATCCTGCCTGTCTTTCTCAGCGCCCTCTGCGCCTCTGCGGTTAACTCTCTTTAACTCCTTTTCCAGCATTAACTTGCACAGCTTTTGCGTCAAAAAAGGTTGTCCCCCCGTCCAATCCAAAATATCTGCGATCGCACTTTCAGGATTAGCAACTTGCCCCCGCCAACCATCAATCAAAGGCTGCACTTCATCAATCTGAAAACCGCGTAAATTTATCGCCTTACCAATATTAAAAGGAGTTTGAGTTTTATCCGCAATCAAATCCGAAGGAGTCGCCACTCCCAACAAAGCAAATGTGATCCGCTGATATTTTGGCACATCCACTCGTCGGTTATAGAAAAACCGAATTAAAGCAAAAAAATCATCCAGGGGAAAATTCATGCTCAAAACTCTGTCAATTTCATCTACAAAAATTACAATATTTTGTTCAATTTCTACTAATAAAACTTCCTCAATAAACAAACTCAACCGCTGCACGGGTGACAAAAATTCCCGCTGCTCTTTCCACCAAGCCCGCCATTGAAATTTTTTGCCAAGCTGATAGCTGCTTACCAGAGATTGCACGAGTCCGGCATACCACTTTTCTGCCGTTACATCTTCCTTGCCAATTCCGGTTAGGTCAATAAAAGCACAGAGAAACCCTTCCGCTTGCAGTCTTTGCATCGTCCGCACCCGCAAGCTTGATTTGCCCATCTGCCGCGAGTTCAGCACGTAACAAAACTGACCTGCTTTCAAACCTTCGTAAAAGTCTGAGTCTGCTTGTCGCATTACATAGCTGGAGGCATCAATTGGAAGACTACCGCCTACGTGATATTCATAATTAGCTGGATACTCTCTCATAATTGCCATCATCAAAATCTTGGTGTGATTATAGGATAACTGCCTTACAATTACCCATTACCCCTTACCCATTACCAGTGTCTTATAACTAGCAACTTGAGTTATTTACAGATTTGGCTAAATTTTCTAGCCTCTTCGGGATGAGAAGCCAAATAATCTTCCAGCCACAAACAACCCCGCCCGATCGAATTATCGAGATCGAGTTCTAATTTCCACAACTTGATAGTATTGTCAAGCCCAGCAGAAGCTAGTGTTTTACCATCTGGACTAAACATAACGCTAGTAACTCTGTTGAGGTGTCCTTCTAGGGTTGATATTTCCAGACCAGTTTCTACATTCCACACCCTCACAGTACCATCTTCACTAGAGGAAGCTAAAATTTTGCCATCCGGACTGAAACTGACAGTAAATACCTCAGATAAATGTCCTTCTAGGGTAAGCAATAATCTGCCATTTTCTGCATTCCATAGTTTGACTGTACCATCATCACCACCAGAAGCTAAGATTTTACTATTTGGACTAAAACTAACGGTCTGTACCCAACCGCTATGGGCGGAAAAAGCCCACGTTAAAGTAGCTGTTTTTAAATTTAATAGTCTTAGATCACCGTTATTACAAGCCACAGCTAGAGCTTTTCCATCTGGACTAAAACTTAAATCAGTGACAATACGAGGTTCTCTAAAGGTTTTCAGCAACCTACCCTCTGCTACATTCCAAAGTTTTACAGTACGATCATCACCGCCAGAGGCTAAGGTTTTCCCATCTGGACTAAAGCGAACGCTCCTGACCCAACCACTATGATCGTTGAGGGTTTTTAGTAATCGACCATCTTGAACATTCCACCACTTAAGTGTGTTGTCAACACTGCCGGAAGCTAACATATTACCATCGGGACTAAAACTAACACTTAGCATCGGCTCTTGATGACCGTTAAGAGTTTGGAGTAAAGTGCCATTTTTGATATTCCATAGCTTTATTTTAGAATCGTCGCTACCGGAAGCAATAATCTTACCATCGGGACTAAAACTTATTGATCGAATATTATCGCTATTTCTTTTAATGGTTTGCGGTTCCCTAACTTCTAAATTCCAGAGCTTGATTGCGCTATCATAACTTCCAGAAACAAGAGTTTTGCTATCTGGACTAAAAGCGATACTCTCAATTTTACCGTCATGTCCTTTAAGAAGTTGCGGGTCGGTTCTGTTGTCGTTTATATCTTCTAAATTCCACAACTTTACGGTACTATCCGAACTGATAGTTGCTAGAGTTTTGCCATCTGGACTAAAAATTGCACTCCAGACAGCCCTGCGATGAGTAGGGAGGTTTTGCAGTAAAGTTTTATCTGCTACATTCCATAGTTTCACTATGCCTTCTTGATCGGCTGAAGCTAAAGTTTTACCATCGGGACTAAAACTGACACTTATGGTATTTACTTGATGACCTTCCAGAGTATTTACAAGGGTTCCATCGCCAATATTCCACAGCCTCACGGTTCTATCCCAACTTGTAGAAGCGAGAGTTTTACCATCGGGACTCAAACTAATATGGGTAACGGCACGGGTATGTCCTTTCAGAGTTTTTAATAACGTACTATCTGTTGCTTTCCACAACTTGATAGTACCATCGTGGCTACAGGAAGCGAGAATTTTACCATCGGGACTAAAACTAACAGTTCTTATCCAGTCATTATGAGCGTTAATAGTTTTAATTAAACGGCTATGCCTTACATCCCACAACTTAACCGTACCATCTTCACTACTAGAAGCCAAAATATTGCCATTAGGATGAAAACTTACACTCGTAACTCTAGTAGTACGTCCGGTCAGGGTTGATATTAATCTAGCTGGTCTAGCATTCCACAGTTTTACCGTACCATCCTCGCTAGCAGAAGCAAAAATTTTGCCATCGGGACTGAAAGTTACACTTCTGACACCGCTACTATGACCAACGGCGCGATCGCGTTCTCTAACATGATATATTGCCTGTTGCAGTGCCCTCATTACCTGCATTTGCGTATCGTTGCTGGCTGATTTTTCTAATTTTTTCATCTGCTGCGCTGCTTGTAATGCTTTCAACAGTGCTTCAAAAGGATCGGAAACCAAAGCTGCTTTAGAGAATAAAGTTTGCAGGACTACTTGTCGTTGGGCTAGTTCCTGTTGAGCTTTTTTTACTTGTAATTGGATGGAGATTGCTGTGATTACAGAAATTCCCAAAACTACAGAACCCATCGCAATGATCCGGGTAGCCCTGCGCTTGGCTTGAGTAAATTCTACTTTTGCTTGTTGTTGAGCTGAAACTAAGGTATCATTCGCTTTAGCTAATATGTGACCTTCTTCTTCTTTAACAGCTAAAGCCTGTTGAACTTCACGCTTTTCCAAATCTTGAGATGCTGCTAAGAAGCGGTAATCCAGATGGCTTAAATTTTTATCTATCGACCATTCCAGAGCCTCTTGCAGCGCATTTCCCCGCAGCAGCCGCGAATTATCCTCAAAATTAGCCACAGCCCAAGCATTAAAAGTTTCCGAATAAGGCCGCAGCTTTCCTAACTGTTTTTCCACCCATTCCAGATTAAAAACTTCGGCATAAATGCGGTTGTAAACTGTTAATTTTCCCTGCTGTTGCACCACTAAACCAGACAGGCGCAACTCGGTTTGTTCGGGACTGCCATCGGCAAGAACCCCCAGGGGTAGGCACGGGGGCACTACCCCTACAAAACCCTGGTTTTCCTCGGTTTGGGGGGGATTCGCCGATTCCAAGATTTGCTGGTAAAGCCCTAATAACTGTCCGGCTTTTTGCTGATTTCTTAACAGGCGATCGCGAATAGTTTTCAAATGCTCCGGCTCATCCTGAGACTCCCAATTCTCAACAACCCGCAACCTCACCAACCCCGCAACTCCCTCCTCCTCTGTGGAACAGGCATCCTGCCTGTCTCTCTCTGCGCCCTCAGCGCCTCTGCGGTTAACTCTCTTCAACTCATTTTCCAACACCAACTTGCACAGCTTTTGCGTCAAAAAAGGTTGTCCCCCCGTCCAATCTAGTATTTGGGCGATCGCATTTTCAGGATTGGCAACTCGTCCTTGCCAGCCGTCAATTAAAGGCTGCACTTCATCAAGTTTAAAGCCGTCTAAATGTATCGCTTTACCAATATTAAAAGGAGTTTGAGTTTTGTCGGCAATCAAATCTGAAGGTGTTGCCACTCCTAGCAGCGCAAAAGTCAGTTTGCGGTAGAGAGGATTGTCAACTCTTCGATTGTAAAACCAACGAATTAGAGCAAAAAACTCATCCGCAGAAAAGTTCATACTCAACACTCGATCTATCTCGTCAATAAAAATAACTATATTTTGGGAAATCTCAACTAAAATAACTTCTTCAATAAACAAATTAAATCGCTGGAGAGGTGATAATAAATCCCGGCGATCGCGCCACCAATTCCGCCAATTAATTTGATTGCTTAGCTGGCAGCTACTCACCAAAGAATTAATCATTCCCGCATACCATTTTTCAGGAGTGACATCTTCCTTGCCAATACCAGTTAAATCGATACAAGCGCAAACAGTACCTTCAGCTTGCAGTCTTTGCATCGTCCGCACCCGCAAACTAGATTTGCCCATTTGCCGCGAATTCAGCACGTAACAAAACTCACGGGCCTTCAAACCTTCGTAAAAGTCCAAGTCTGCTTGCCGCATCACGTAACTCGACGCATCTGCTGGGAGACTCCCGCCAATCTGATATTCATCGCTAACTGGAAATTCTTTCATCATTGCCTGCACCCAAATCTAGATTAGATTGTACGATCGCCAACCTGACTATGTAGAGATTTACCAAACAACCTGACTTTTACTGATTTTTAGGACTTACGAATCGGTGGTCAGAAACCGGGTTTTTTCCGAAAAGACGCCTTGTAGCCAACAGATTAGGTCAAAAACCCGGTTTCTTTGGTCTGATGCCTGAGTCCTGATTTTTATGATGCTTTGTCAGGATGCACCTGATTTTTCCCTATAAATTCAAAGCCTGAAGCTATTTATCAGTTCCTATAATACCTGATTTTATCACCATTGCGGTTCGCTAGTTTTAGCAAGAAACTGATAACAGGAAGCGAAAAGGGAAGCAAAAAAATATAAATACCCACCATTACTTCCTAAATAAACCAATTAGTTGGGAATACAAAGGAGAAAATGAAATTGATATATACGGTACTCAATTTAATGACAACAACACTGATAACGGCGGTAAGTTTCACAAATCATTAGTGGGAACTAATCAAGCTGACAAAATCTATGGCAAAGCAGGAAATTACATATTGTCGGGTTTTGGTGGCAACGACGACCTGTGAGGCGGCACTGGCAACGACGACTTTCATTTCAAGATCGGGCGAAATTTTGTATCAATTACCAAACAAGAAGGAGTAATCAAAATGGCGAGCGCACCTATTCTCACAAGAGACAAGTACAGCACTAAAAAGGCTGGCCTCATTGACATCGACATAAATATTGAGGATTCTGAAAAGGCTGGCCTCATTGAGATCGACATAAATATTGGCGATTCGGAAACTGTCGATGCGATTGACGACGACAGCGATGATTCTGAAACTGTTGATTTGATTGACGACGACAGCGATGATTCGGAAACTGTTGATTTGATTGACGACGACAGCGATGATTCTGAAACTGTTGATTTGATTGACGACGACAGCGATGATTCTGAAACTGTTGATTTGATTGACGACGACAGCGATGATTC
>NZ_JAUBTT010000029.1:0-6403 GCF_036705125.1 Microcoleus sp. B7-D4 | reverse complement strand
AGCGATGATTCTGAAACGGTTGATATCATTGACCGTCGTGACAGCGATGATTCTGAAACAGTTGATATCATTGACCGTGACAGCGATGATTCTGAAACAGTTGATATCATTGACCGTCGTGACAGCGATGATTCTGAAACGGTTGATATCATTGACCGTCGTGACAGCGATGATTCTGAAACGGTTGATATCATTGACCGTCGTGACAGCGATGATTCTGAAACAGTTGATATCATTGACCGCGACAGAAATGTTGACGGAAATGAAGCTACTCGCACCCTAAATCCTGTCGAAATTGTTCGCCCTATTGACAGTGTTGGCCCGGTTGCTACCGCTGGCATTGTGAATAACCTGCCCTATTATATTGATGCTTTGCTTCCTACAAATCAACCACGATGGAACAAAAATAGCCCACTCGGTACGCCCGTAGAAGTTACTTTTAGCTTCATGCAAACTAAGCCAGAATCTACCTCATGGGATGACTTCAAACCCTTCACAGCAGAACAGCAGGAGTCTGCCAGACAAGGATTAAAACTTTACTCTGATATTTCCAATATCACATTTAAGGAAGTTTCTAATGCTAACGGTGGTGGAAAAATTCAGTTTGGTTCTATCGACATTCCCAATTATGCAGGCTGGTCTACTGGAGTCGGGTCTGCTACTAAAAGTCACATTTGGCTTGACAAGAATCTTGCCAACATTACGCCCGGTTCATCAGGATTTACAATTCTTCTTCATGAAATTGGTCACTCCCTAGGGTTGAAACACCCTCATGAAGGGGCAGTAAATATGCCCAATTATCAAGACAACGATCGCTTTACTCTCATGTCTTACAACGGTCACCCTGATATGCCAGGGGTGACACCAAAAACTCCACAACTATTTGATGTTGCAGCAGTTCAATATCTTTATGGGGCTAATACCGATACCCGTTCCGGTAACAATACTTATAGTTGGGGCAAAAATGCCAAATTTATCGAAACGATTTGGGATGGGGGTGGCACCGACCAAATCAGTGCCGCTAACCAAACTAAGGATGTAGTCATTGACTTAGTCGCAGGTGGTTTCAGTTCTATCGGTGCCAATGGTAATGCCAATGCTCAAAACAATGTGGCGATCGCTCTCGGCGCAACCATTGAAAATGCAGTTGGAGGGACTGGAAACGACAACATCTACGGGAATGCAGTTGCCAACAACATCCGAGGTGGATTGGGAAATGACAAGCTATATGGCCAAAGCGGTAACGACTTTCTGAGTGGAGGTAGCGGCAACGATGCCCTTAATGGCGGAGATGGCAATGACATTCTCAATGGTGACTCAGGCAACGATACTCTTAAAGGCGGAAAGGGTAATGACACTCTCAATGGTGGCTTAGACAACGACATTCTCAATGGTGACGACGGTAATGACATTCTCAATGGCGGAAACGGCAACGATATTCTCAATGGCGGCAACCAGAATGATACTCTCAATGGTGGCTTAGGCAAAGACACTCTCAATGGCGGAAACGGTAACGACAGGCTCATGGGTGGCGACGGTAATGACGTTCTCACGGGTGGCGACGGTAATGACACTTTAATTGGTGTTAATTCTTCTGAAGCGAGCCCTGGCACTCAAGAAATTGACATTCTTACTGGAGGTGCTGGAGTTAACACCTTCGTCCTTGGGGATGCCAATAATATCTACTACAATGAGGGTGGTTTGCAGGTTCCCAATCCGAATCCATTTGTTAACGGCTACGGCTTAATTAAAGACTTTACATCCGGTCAGGATACTATCCAGCTTAAAGGAGGAGTCAACTATAAATTGCAGGAGGTCAGCCTTGACGGTGGAGTATCAGGTCGAGGAATCTTCGTTGATAATCCGGGATTTTCCCCCGATGGATTGATTGGTGTTATACAAGGGATACAACCTTTCACTAACCTTAAGATAAACAATGGTGCTAGTATAACCACCATTACTGGGCTTGGTTTGGGCGGGGGCTAATTCTGTCTGTAGATTGGGAAAGTAGCTCTGTATTGAAAATAGGGAATTGGGAATGAGTGTTGTTTCCGAAACCCTATTTTCAATAGTCAGTGAAGTTAGCGATCGCTCAAGTCAGTCTCTTTTATTCTTCATAAGCGAATGCCAAATGCACGCTACGCGATCGCGCGATCGCACTATCACTGCTTTTCAAGCTAAAACACGGCAGAAATACTCGCGGTACAAATTGCAACGCGGCATGACATAATTATTTTGCCGCCGCACAATTCCCATGCTGTGCAATTTGTAAATTTGCATTGAATCTAATTCCACTGGTTCGGCCGAATTAACAACTTTTTTCAAAGCCAAAGCTAATTCGGGATTTTGTTGCAAAATTTCCAAATGCTTGCGTAAATGACTGCTGTAACTTCCAGATTCTGAGGCCGCATTTTCTAATAGCTGAGTTAAGGAAATTTTGCCACAACTAATCTCATACATTGCCAATCTTACTAAATAAGGATGGCCGCCGATCGCACTTATTAACTTTTGCAATTGCCCCTCATCCCACTCCAAGCCGTGTAAGCGAGCTAAATCGTGAATTTGCGGCCTCTCAAACTCCAGCAACTCAACGGGAACCCCCGCATTAAACGGAGATTGATTCATGTCCAAAGGAATATAAACTTCGGTAGAATGCGCCATTACCAACCGCAGTTTTTTCCAGATATCCGAAATCTTGGCTTTTTCGTGCCAGCTTCGCAGCATCCCCAAAAAGTCTTCAACTACTTCCGTGTAGGGAAATAGGCGATCGACTTCATCCAACCCCAAAACTAGAGGCGCTGATGTTTCTGCCAGCAAATACTCTTCAAAGTAAACCGTACAGTTATCGTTGCTGCCCAAAATATCCGTATCCCAATATTCGTTTAACTTGTTTTCTAACTTTAGCTGTCGGCTTACCATCAAACACAGCCAGCGCAGAAATTTATCCAAATTTGTTAAGATTCCTCGGTCTGCAGCGCTTAAATCTAGATAGACTGCGTGATAGTTTTCCCGATCGCCCTGAGCTAAAATTCTGGTCATCAATGAAGTTTTGCCCATCATTTCCGGTGCTTTGATCCGAATCAGCGAACCGGGTTTCACAACAGTCTCGCCGCACAAAGATTCAATGTTGCAACGCTCTACATAAAAAGGAGAATCTAATGATACCGAACCTTCGGGAAATGGCAAATTTGCGATCGCATTCAGTGTTGGCGAGGGCAGATTTATGTTAGTAGCTTGACGTAATTCTGGCGAGGCAAATCTCCTTAGAGCTTCTTTGAAATTTTTCTTACTAATTTTTTCTCCTAACGCTTCTGAAAACTTGTGCCACAATTTGTTACCGACATCTTTGTTGAGGTATTCAGCACTGTAGCCGTAAACTTTGGCGATTTCATCGTAACTTTTGCCTTCCCAAGAACCTTGAAGGACTTTCATTTCGATGTCGCTGAGATATTTGCCGGTGTTTTGAGCAAAAATGCGATCGGCAGATTCTTTGGTTTGGCTCCAAGAGAAGTCTAATTCTGAGTTCATGGGCTCGACCGGTAAGTACGTATATACGTAAGTATGCAGACTTTTACAAGATATCTATTGTTCCTGCATGGAGAAAGCCACCCTGACTTTTCCGTATTTTAACTGATTTAACCTGAGTTTTTACTGTCAGTCCTTGTAGAAACACCTGATTTTACTCCCCTGGTGGGTTTTCTTCTGGGAAAATATACTGGTTTAGAAGCAACTTGATTGCCGATCGCCCGATCGCAATTATCGATCGCCTCACCAACAATAGCCGAACCTCGCCAACACCAGGGTATAAGGAGAAACATTATGGCTGCTACCATTACCGTTAATAGCACAGATGACTCGAATATCAGGAATGCCGTCCTCACCCTCAGAGAGGCAATTCTGGTTGCCAATGGCACTCTGAATGTTCCTGCTTTGACAGTGGCAGAACAAGCACAGATTAACGGTACATTGGGTACAGCAGCCGATCGCGACACGATCGCCTTTAATATCGGGGCGATCGGTTCTCAGCAATTAATTCAGCCTTTATCCGCACTGCCGCCCATCTCCGATCCAGCGATCGTCGATGGTTGGAGTCAAGGCGGCGCGGGCTATAACGGTTTGCCACTGGTGGAACTCAGCGGCAACCTCGCCGGATTGGTGATGGTCGGACTTGATATCACTGCTGGGAACAGTATCGTGCAAGGTTTAGCAATCAACAGATTTGACTGGGCAGGTATCCGCTTGCAAACCAATGGCGGCAACGAGATCCTCAGCAACCACATCGGCACGGATCTTGCGGGTACGGTTGATCGGGGCAACCGCAGGGGGATCTGGATTGATGGCGTTCCAGATAATCGGATCGAGAACAACTTAATCTCTGGCAACGACAATTCAAATAGGGGGCTTGGCATCGAGATTTCCGGCATCGCTGCGCGCAACAACCAAGTAATCAGCAACCTTATTGGCACTGATGTTACTGGTACTGTTGCGATCGCCAATGCGATGGCCAACACCGGTGGCATCATCATCCGCAATGCGCCTGAAAACTTGATTCAGGACAACCTGATTTCTGGCAATGCCGGCGAAGGTGGCGGAATTGGGATCAACGGTCCAACTGCCAATCAAAATCGAGTTGTCGGCAACCTCATCGGCACTGATATCACGGGTAATGTAGCGCTAGCAAACAGTATCTATGGCATCGCTATTGGCAGCGCTTCTAACAATATTATCGGCGGAACGACGCCTCAAGAACGCAATATCATTTCTGGCAGTCAGACTGCGGGTATTGCTTTTCTACAAGCGCCTGATTCAACCGCTGTACCTGCGACAAACCGAGTTGTCGGCAACTATATCGGCACAAATATCAGCGGTACTGCCGCTTTGGGAAATCTGATCGGCATCTATTTCGATCTTGCCGAAAGCAACATCATCGGCGGCACAACACCGCAAGAACGCAATGTCATTTCCGGCAACCAAATTGCCGTCTACCTAGTTAGCAACCTTGCCACTGGCAACCGCGTTATCGGCAATTATATCGGCACGCAAGCTGACGGCAGCAGTCCTTTACCCAATACGTACAGCGTCCTAGCTGACAAAACTGGCGTCAATAACCGCATCGGCGGCACCGCAGCAGGAGAAGGAAATACGATCGCATTTAATCCTAGTAACGGCATTCAAGTTACTGGTGGCAACGGCTTGGCAATTTTAGGCAATTCTATCTTTTCTAATAATGGTTTAGGCATCGATCTCGATAACGATACCGATCCCTTAACTGCCGACGGCCTTACCCCAAACGACTTGGGAGACGGGGATACAGGCGGAAACGGCTTGCAAAATTTCCCGGTGTTAACCTCCGCAACTGCTAGCAACGGCAACATTACCCTTAGCGGCACTCTCAACAGCATTCCCAATACGACTTTCCGCGTCGAATTTTTTGACAATACTGCCTTAGATCCCAGCGGTAACGGCGAAGGACAAACTTATCTCAACTTTGTTAATGTCACCACTGATGCTGCTGGCAATGCTAATTTTACATCGCCGCCTTTAACTGCAACAGGGGCGATCGTCACTACTGCTACTAACTTAACAACTAACGATACTTCGGAATTTTCTCAACCTTCCCCCGGCTTACTGCAATTTAGCAATCCCGCTTACACGGTGAATGAAAACGGCACAGTTGTAGGTACTGCAATTAGCGTCAATCGCATCGGTGGTAATAAAGGTGCAGTTGGGGCAACGCTGACGCTGACGGATGGTACTGCTGTTGCTGCTGACTACACCAAGACGCCGATCGCGATTAACTTTGCCGCCGGCGATACGACACCAAAAATTGTTAGTATTCCGATCGCCGATGACGCGATCGACGAAGCTGACGAAACGGTTAATTTATCTCTAACTAATCCAACGGGAAATGCTACAGTTGGCGATCGATACAACAATGCAGTTTTGACAATTGCAGATAACGATAACCCTCCAACTGTCAGCATCGCCCCCGCCACGATTAACCAAGCTGAAGGCAATACAGGCACAACTGCCTACAACTACACCGTTAGCCTCTCCAATCCTTCTGGTTTGCCCATTACTGTTAACTACAAAACAGATGACGGTACTGCTACTACGGGCGATCTCGACTACGAAGATAATGACGGTAATCTCATCTTTAATTCGTCAGAAGCGCTAACAAAAACGATCGCTGTAATTGTTAACGGCGACACCAAATTCGAGGCGAATGAAAATTTCAGCGTTACCCTCAACAACGCCATCAACGCCACCGTCAATCCCGCCGCCAACCAAAGTACGGGCATTATTGTCAATGATGATAGTGATGACTGATACTTTTAATTCAGACAATCCCCGACAATCGGTGAAAATCTGAATATAGCACACTCATCAGACAGGTCCCAGA
>NZ_JAUBTT010000187.1:0-7032 GCF_036705125.1 Microcoleus sp. B7-D4 | reverse complement strand
TTACGGATATGGGTTGATTTACATTCTGGGCATTGCATAAATTATTCCTCCTATTCATACTCTAACTCAGCAACGCCAGAGTTCAAAGCTAAAGGGAAAACAACTCAATACTCAGCAATAGATGAGGCGATTAGAACTGCTCAATTCGTCCGCAACAAATGTATCCGTTTTTGGATGGATAATCGCGGCGTAGGGCAAAAAGAGCTGTATCGCTACAACACCAAGCTGAGAGCTGAGTTTCCCTTTGTAAATACTTTGAACTCTCACGCTTGCCAAGTTGCTATTGAATGGGCATATTCCTCAATTGCTCGATTCTACGAAAATTGCAGGAAGTCTATTCCCGGAAAGAAGGGATATCCAAAATTTAAGAAGAATTGCCGCTCGGTAGAGTACAAAACTTCTGGCTGGAAGCTTTCCCCCGATAGACGCTCAATCAATTTCATTGATAAGAAGGGCATTGGTAAACTTAAACTTAAAGGGACGTGGGACTTACACTTCTACCAACTAGACCAAATAAAGCGGGTTAGGCTAGTGCGTCGTGCCGATGGCTACTACGTTCAGTTCTTGGTGAAAATCGAAACTGGAAAACTAGACATTGAGCCGACAGGTAGAATTGTTGGATTAGATGTAGGAATCAAGGAGTTCTACAGCGATAGCAATGGTCATACTGAGCCTAACCCTAAATTTTATCGAGCAGGCGAGAAGCGTCTAAAGTTTCGACAAAGACGTGTTTCTCGTAAAAGAAAAGGCTCTGCCAATCGTAAACGAGCCATTAATAGACTAGGACGAGTACACCTCAAAATAAGTAGGCAACGTGAAGAATATGCCAAGAGACTGGCACGTTGTGTAATCCAATCTAGCGATTTGGTCGCCTAGGTCGACTTGAGGATTAAGAACTTAGTCAAGAACCATTGTCTTGCCAAGTCTATTAATGATGCGGGTTGGTATCAGTTCAGGAAATGGTTAGAGTATTTCGGGGTTAAGTTTGGCAAGATAACCGTAGCGGTCAATCCTGCCTACACCTCTGAGGAATGCTCTAATTGCGGCACGTTAATCAAAAAATCCCTCTCTATGAGAACCCACACTTGCCAATGCGGCTTCGTCTTAGACCGGGATTGGAATGCTGCTATTAATATCCTGAAATTAGCCTTGAGTACGGTAGGGCATACCGGAACTTGGGTCATAGATCCGAACGCTTCGGGAGATTCGACCTCTACCTTGGTTGGAGTAATCCTGCTAGGGCAAGTTGGGTCTATGAACGAAGAATCCTCGCGCCTTTAGGCCGAGGAGTGTCAATCAACTGAAAACCGCTATATCGGCGATTTAGAAATTTTGACCTTCAGTGGTTGGAGCTATCGAACCCGGTTGGTTGAGGAACAGGTTTTTAGCGCCGTCGTTTTGGTAGATACAGTTAATTTCGGGTTGAGCTTCCAGGGGGCCGGTGAAGCCAAAGGTGTTCATGCGATTTTTGCAATCGCGCACTTGGTCTTGGCTGATGAGTTTTCTTTGTTCGAGAATTGCCCAGTTATTGGTTCGCAAAACGCATCCGGGGCGCATACTAGGCTGCGAGATGTAGACGTTGAAGGGATTGAGGGTGACGTAGAGGCGCATATCTGTCACCATCGCGCTTGCTCCAAACTGCACGCAAAGTTCTGGGTTCGGGGCGCTGCGATCGATAAATTCGCGGGATGCTACGTTCTCTGGGCTAATTGTAGCTGTGGAGCTAAAGGCAATGCCAATGCCAATTCCCAGAATAAAGACGGCTGTTAAAATTCCTAGGGTGGCCGAATTGAGGAAAGAGGGTTTACCGGACTGAGGTTGACGCCGCGACTGTCCGCCAAAGGAGCCGGGGTAGTCGGAGTCTTCATCTCCTCGGGATGGGTCGCCGCTGAATCTGTCGTTGTAGGATTTAGGTTTGCGTTTCATATAAGGTTCCGTCAGTTCTGGAGACTCAACAGGTAGTAGTTTGTTATTTTTAACCGATCGCGCCTTTCTAATATTATGGCGCTAGGAAGGTGGTTGCCCAGGGTCCAGGACACCCCCTGTGGGTTTGGTGTTGGGTTCACAGCTCGCGATCGACCAAGGGGCTGCCTTGTCTGAATTTTCAGATTTCAATAAAATAGCTGAAAGTGAGATAGTCTTGCACAGCGGAGGAATCCGGCTCAAGATTGTTGACAAATTTTAACATTTTACAAGTCAGGAGGTATAGATTAGTGTCTGTCGAAATTATTCAAAAGCCTTCCACAGTCCGCAAGCTTGCACCACGCTACCGCGTTCTGCTGCACAATGATGATTTCAATCCTATGGAGTACGTGGTGCAGACTTTGATGGCGACGGTACCGAGTCTGACTCAGCCACAGGCGGTAAATGTGATGATGGAAGCCCATACTAACGGGATGGGATTGGTGATTGTTTGCGCTCTGGAACACGCTGAGTTTTACGCTGAAACGCTCAATAATCACGGATTGAGCAGCAGCATCGAACCTGACGATTAGAACCTGACGGTACTGCAACGGGTTCGCCCAGCCGGTTTCAGATTTATACCGTCAACCCTCATACATACCAAAAAGCCAAGGGTTCGGCCCTTGGCTTTTTGGTATATTTAATGCGGTAGATATGGAAACTTGAAGAGCATAGGTTTTTCGGAAAGGCCGGAAGTGGTTCGGAGCTAGGTGAGCTCTCGCGCCAATTTCAACTCTTCAATCTCAAATCTTTATCAGAGGAAATTAATAACGTCCTCCGCCGCCGCCCCCTCCGCGAGCAAATTTTCCAGGGCCACCGCCGCCCCGGTTGCCACCACCCCTGCCTTCATCTTCGCGGGGCTTGGCTTTGTTAACTTTGAGGTCGCGACCCATCCACTCTGCTCCGTCGAGAGCAGCAATCGCTGCATCTTCTTCTGCATCTGTGGACATTTCTACAAAACCGAAGCCGCGGGGGCGACTGGTTTCTCTGTCGGTAGGTAGATGTACCCGCTTAACAGTTCCGTATTCGGCGAAGACGGTGGTGATGTCTTCTTGGGTAACTTGGTAGGATAAGTTACCGACGTATATCGACATGAGGAATAACTCCAAAATTTAGACAGTGCGAAGATTTCAGTTTCGGAGAGTCCCCTGCCGATACAGAAGGGCAAGTTTTTAGACAATTCTGTAGCAATGAACAAAGCCTGCAACTGAATCTGATTCACACTTGGTACTTTAACATAGAATAGAGTCTTTTGAATAGGTTTCAGGAGTTAATTAAGTCGTTCTAATTAAAGGTAAAACTTTTAGGGTATTCAAAAACCTGGTCGATCGGTGTGATGTTTTGCCTGCAGTGGAAGCAAAGAAAGTTATGCCCCCCGCTCTCACCGCAGGAAAGATACATCCACCTTGCCAAAGTTGGTACTCAAAGCTAGGTTCACGTTTTCCAGGGCTTTAACTAACCACACCACGCCTTCTCGGGTACTGCATTCGTAGTGACCGAACAAAATTGCCAGTCGCTTTTCTAGGTAGGGCTTGACTTTGCCGCAAATTAGTACGATTTTCAGCAGCAAACCTGTGGTTTGGGTGGGACCGAGGTTTGAGATCAGGTCGATGAAGACAAAGTGGTTGGGCCGAACAGGACTCTCTACTACTAAAAAGTTCAATAACTGGCTGCAAGTTCTGATCATTAAAAATTCGTTAAACTTCTGATCGTCGCTGTGGGGCAGGGTATTTTGTAGTTGCTTATACAATTTTTCGTTAAAGAGACGTTTGCCGTAGCGATCGTCGGTGACAGAAGAAATCAGGTATTCGTACAAGTCGTCTTTAAATGAGCCGTAGGACTGATTTGTGCTGGCGTTCGCCGTGAAACGGCCCGCTAGCTGTCTGTAGGTATCGGCTCCCTCTACTTTTCCGACAAAGTGCTTGAGGGCAAAGAATAGTTCCGGGTCTGTCAACAGCGTCGGGTTTTTTATAGGCTGTATACTTCTTTGGAAGACAATTGAGGTTTCCCGGCGCGCTGTTTGGGCTTTTCTCACTTGGTGAGCCACGTATTGCGAGAGGTTGACCTCAAATTGCTGCTGCTTTTGAGCTTGGATTTTTTTAATGATTTTCTGCTGTTCGTAGGTGCTGTCGTCGCTGAGGAGGCAGTGTTTGTAGAGGTAAGGGTAACGGGGAATTAAGGTTCCGAGGGGAAGGGTAGCTGGGGTTTTGCTGTTGCTGCTATCTTCATTGTTGTGAGTTATGACTTTGGCTAAACGCTGGAGGGTGAGGTACTGTTCGCTTTCGGTAAATTGATTTACTAATTGGGGGATGGAGCCTCGCCCCCGCGATCGATGGTATCCAAATAATATTTTGGGCGCTTCTTCAAACAGGGCGATCAATTCAGGGATGGCTGCTTGCTTGCTGGGGTAGGTTTGCCAGCGGTTGATCAGGATGTGGCAGCAGCGGTTGAGGATGTACTTGAATTCTTGTTCGGCGTGTTCTGAGGCTGCTATTTTTTCGAGTGCTTCGGCGACGGAGCGATCGGGATATCCGGTACCGTGGATAAACAAAGTGCGAAAGCGGCTGATGAGTTCGGCCGGCTGCTCTCTTTGTACCAACTCCAGCCAGTGCTTGTAAAGTAGCTGTTCTTCTTCGTAACTCTGTCTGTTGTAGTCGTTCACTGTGGTTAACCCTCCGAGGCTGGGGCAGTAGCTTTCAGCCCTATTAGCTTGATAAATTGGCCGATGAAGCGCAACAATTGAGTCAACCGAGCTTCTCGCCGGATGAGGCTTATGGGTAGAAGCTGTCAGCAGCTTAAGCCGATCGATATTTTTTGCTTAGTTAAACTAATTACCAACACCAGCATGACATGAATTGTTGGTAATTCGCAAGCCTTAAATCACCATCTACTTTGTAAAGTATTGGTAAAGATTGTGGGTGGGTAGGGGAGAATTTCTTGGTGGGCGGACGATTTAGTATTAGGATTGTCAAGATATATCCAGGTTAGCAGCCCCCTGTCAGTTAATTTTCAGGTCAGGCAAGGTAGGATTAGCTGTGAAAATAATTATTTGAAATGTGAGTGCTGGTTATGGTTTGTCGCGTAAGTATCGCCCAACTTGCTGAAATTTTAACTGTACCTTTGCCTGCTGTGCCTGACGACGTTTTGACAGCTTTAGGGACAGGTATTGCCACAGATACGCGCACTCTTGAGGGGGGCGAGGTATTTTTGGCGCTGCGGGGAGACAATTTTGACGGCCATCAATTTGTGGCAAAAGCCAGGGATTTGGGGGCGATTGCGGCGATTGTCGATCGACATTGGCAAGAGGAATTGCCGAATTTTCCGCTGTTGCGCGTTGACGATACTTTAAAAGCTTATCAGTCGATCGCCCGCTGGTGGCGTGACCAATTCAGTATACCTATAGTTGCTGTTACTGGTTCTGTCGGTAAAACTACTGTTAAAGAGTTAATTGCAGCGGTTTTGTCAACGAGTGGAAATGTTCTTAAAACTCAATATAACTACAACAATGAAATTGGAGTACCAAAAACTCTGTTGGAGCTTTCACCCTTACACAATTATGCTGTAATTGAAATGGGTATGCGCGCCAGTGGTGAAATTGCGCTGCTGTCGCAAATTGCGCGACCTACTGTTGCGGTAATTACTAATGTAGGAACGGCACATATCGGGCGATTGGGTTCGGAAGATGCGATCGCCCAAGCTAAGTGCGAACTTTTAGCCGAAATGCCTGCTGATAGCATTGCTATTCTCAATCACGATTGTGACAGATTAATCGCAACTGCGACCGAAGTTTGGCAAGGAAAAACTTTAAGTTACGGTTTAGAAGGCGGGGATTTGTGCGGAGAATTGCTCACTAATGATACAATAATTATAGATACTATAAAGTTACCAGTACCGCTGCCGGGACGACACAATGCTCTAAATTATTTGGCGGCTTTGTCGGTAGGGAAAGTGTTAGGTATTGATTGGGAAGTTTTAAAGCAAGGTTTGTCTGTGCAGTTACCGGATGGACGGGCACGCCGTTACGATTTGCCGCAGGATATTGTGATTCTGGATGAGACTTACAATGCTGGTTTGGAGTCGATGTTGGCGGCCCTGAGACTGTTAGCAGATACTCCTGGAAAGCGCCGGATTGCGGTGTTGGGAACGATGAAGGAATTGGGCGACAGGGCGATCGAGTTTCACCGACAAGTGGGAACAGCGGCGCGAGAGTTGAATCTGGATGCTTTGTTTGTTTTTGCTGATTTTGAGGAAGCGGCGGCGATGGCTGCAGGTGCGGCGGGTTTGCCTTTTGTGGAGGTAGAAGATGTTGCGAGGGAGAATTCCCGCGAAGATTTAGCAAGGCATTTAATGGAGTTTGTCACAGCGGGCGATCGCATTTTATTTAAGGCCTCTCATTCGGTGGAGTTAAATCGAGTTGTGGAGAAGTTTAGGGCAGATTTTGCGGGGGAGTAATAGAAAAGAAATTTTGGGGATTTGAAATTATGCGATCGCTTCTAGTCGATCGCCGCCTCAAACTCACGTTTCGATCGTTGATGCGTAGGGTAAGATGCCCATCTGCACCTAAGTCCCGATGCCTCAATATTTTGATAGCCCTCTGGCCTCGATTTCGATATCGGGATCGAGCTCAATTATTGAAATTTTGGCATTTTCAACTACTGTATTGTTAGAGTCGATAGGGGCATTTCTACCCCTACCTCTGTCGGGTAAAGTTCGAGCGTCGCCGCTCTCCCCTCCCCTAAGAACCGTGCTTAAGACTTTCGCACTTACACGGCTCAAGCCTAACTTCTAGCCTTTTGAAACTGGTTTTTGGTTTTGAGAGTGTACCTGTTTGTGACAAGCTAGGTGGACGTGCTGAAGGTTGTACTCGTCGTCAGTACCACCTTTAGCAACAGGTACTATGTGGTGGGTTTCTATTTCCTCTCCATTTAACAATAACTCTCCGCAGATAGGACAAATCCAGTTTTGATTTTGAGCGACGGAATAGTATTTACCGCCCTTACTCCAGTATGATTTGCCTAGTCTTTGGTTTCGATTGAGCCAATATTCTTGTTGAAGAGGGTTGTCAGGTGA
>NZ_JAUBTT010000186.1:0-7039 GCF_036705125.1 Microcoleus sp. B7-D4 | reverse complement strand
GGTTTTTAGCTGGCATTTTTGTAGAGATTGACTAAACTCCTTTTTTATTATACCCTATTTAAAGGTACAACAGCTTAATTTTTTTGGTGGCGGCTTCGATAGAGTTACCGCATCAAGCTGATCGGGGGGTAACTCAAGTATTTTGTTGAAACGACGTGGTGCAGAGAGGCAGGTAAAAGTCGGAGTCAGGAAACCATCGAGGGCAGCGTGCCACCAATTCCTGAAACTCTAGGAAGTGCCGATCGCCCACAACCGCCACCACATCCGCCGCCACCACTTCACCACGGTCGATCGCGTCCTCCAAATCGCAATCAATACCTAGCGCAATCCCTGGCGAACTCCACCCGATCGCCTGTTTGATTCTGGTGGCGAAGTGGTGGGCGATCGGAATTAGCAAATCTTGGAATTGCTGTTTTTCGGATTTGGTCAGTGCAGCCCAAATTTGCGCTCGATCGGCGTGGCCCTATTGGCAAACGTCGGCTAAAACATTTTTGATGTCCAGGGCTGTTTGTCGATCGTTGCTGGCAATGGTGGCGCGGATAAAGCCAAGGCATTCGATATGGGTAGCAGCATCTAGCATATTGGAGCCTCCCATCTCAAATCATCGGGATAAGCTCGGAACTGTACCATCCCCGAATCAACCATTGATTTAGCTTCTAAGAGGTAGCGACCCTCAACAAACTCCAGCACCCGGCATTTAATCCACTCCCCAAGCTTTCGCTGGAACCAACCCCAAGCTTTTTGGGCGCTCGGACTTTCGGCCTCTGGCTCTGCATCGATCGCAATCGCAACTTGGGAAACAGTACCCGCCACGCTCGCCCAGCCCGTTCTGCCTGCGGGTTCCGGCTGTGGCGGGGCAAGCGTCTTACTCGCCCCCTCCAGCAGGGCAAAAATTACTGATTTGGGCAAAGATCCAATTTGAGCAGCCCACAAATCAATCTGTTTTTCTGCGGCTAACGGAATATATCCCTGGGAATTTTGTCTAGTTTTGCTATGGGATTCTAATAGCAAAACTAGACGTTTTTTAAATTGCTCAGCCGTGGCGTACCCCAACTCCCGGATAAACTGGCTCAGCCTTTGTTTGCTAACTTTGCAGAAATCTGCGATTGCGGTCAAAGTCAGCTTGCAATTTTTGCCCATTGCTTCTTGGGCAAACCGAGCGATCGCCAGTTCAAGCTTTTGCATAGGTGTAGCAGCTTCTAGGCAGATGTCAACGGCCCGTACAAGCTCCACTGGCAGATCGAGAACAAAGTTACTGATGAAGTAGATTGTTAGTGTCTCTCCAGCGCGTCTGTTCGCCCGCAGACGACCCATTGCCTGATCGATGTTGGCATGAATGTCTTGGTGTATATAGTCGCGAAATTCTAGATCTACAGACTCATTAGAGGTAATAATGTCCGGCTCCCCTTTAGGTGCTGGACGGCTTAAAATCATCTGCCGAGTTGTTTCTTGGCTTGTGATATTCGGCGATCGCCCGTAGAGTAAGGTAAATTCTGCTGCCAGTGTGGCGATGGGGCGACAGGGTGTTCCAACCAAAATCAGAGTTTTTGCTTCTTGAGCCAAATTTGAGCCGCGCGATTCACTAAACCATTTCAAATCTAGGTTTTTGGCTTGGCTGTCGGTAGTGGTAAATTTTTTAAAATCAATCACTGCCGCCGCCGGATCTTCCTGCCGAATGGCTGCGACTATTGCTTCGATCGCGCGAACTTGCTCAGCCCCTCGCGATATCCCCAGCCGACCGTGATCCACTATTTGCTTGATAATGAGTTCTGCCTTTTTGGATGTCGCTTGCTGGATGTGCGAGATGCCCTCATTTTCAATTCCCAGCATCAAAGCCAATTTCTTTGGTGAACCGGTAGCATCAAGGAAAATATTTGCCTTGGCGGCATGGGCAATTTCAATCAGTCGCCTATCGGCAACTGTGATAGACAGCACTCCCCTATTTAAATTTAGGTAGCCCGGATGATTGCCAGTAATTACCTGCAAGAAAGACCGCAGCCACTGTTTGGCTACCTTCTGGGCTTTATCCGCTAAATCGGCATCAGACGAGGTGAAGCTTTTTCTTAAGTTAGCAGGCAAGTCTTGGAGGGACACGCCGTGTTCCCCTAGCCCGTGCAGAATTGCCTGTACCTGGTCGTTTGGGTTCGTTACTTCGGCGATCGCATCAACATCAATATTCCCTTTTATAAGGGGCAACAAGATTTCTAGCAGACTGTCGTGTGGCAAACCCCACCTTGGGATTTGATGCTTGCCAGAGACAAGCTCGCATAGTTTTACTAACAGGTCGGTCAATCCGAAGGCTTCGGTGTCAGCAGATAAAAGTAGGAACATAATGTGAGTGATGTCACCTTCTTCAACGGTGATATTTTTGCCGTACTTCAGCGATTCACTCCACTCTTCCCAAACCAGGACTGTGCCTTTGGTTTTACCCTCGGCTGCATAGCCAAAGGAGTCGGTCGGCGGTAATGAGTCGGGATGAACTCTAAGTCTCTCAGCTTTCAATGCCTGGCTCCGTGCCTTTAAAAAACCAAACTTTTCCCCGGCACGGCAGCCCTCAAAGTGCGGGCAGGTTGGGCACATCAGGCCGGCGGTATCGCTGCCGGATATGTTTTTTTCTCGCAGTACGGCGCTTAACTCTGTACGATCACAACTAGCAGCAGCTTCAATACGATCATCAGCTTTTGCCCGTCGCCAGTTGCCTAGATTATCGATCGTTAGTCCTTTGTGGCGGGATTCCAAGTCTTCCCAGCTTTGCAACGATGGCGTGCTCGCGTTCCGGTGGTCTTTGCTGATGTAGATAATGCGATCGCAATCAAAGTCCGCTCTTAAGCAAAGTCCTGTGTCGTAACTCTTCCCTGTACCAGTGCCACTGCTGTCAATAATGAACTTGCTCGCAGCAGCATTTTTTTGCCATATTGCCAAGCGTTCGCCTGGATAGTAAAGTGTGGCATCATTAACTTTTCGATCACTTGTCAAAACGGAGCTCGCCTTCAGTGGCTTGGGATATTTTCGATTGAGCAGCCCTTCATAGATTTTTAAAGCTTTGGCTGCTTTGCCTGCACTGAATGCTTCAAAATCCTCCCAAAATAACTCAATCTTCCTCTCGGCTTCCCCGGCAGCCAACAGATCGTCAATGCCACTGATATCAGATTTTTCTACTTGTCCCCACCAGCCGATCCGCAGTTCATATCCCCAGCTTGTGATTAACTTGTGAGTTTTCGCGTACTCCCGCATCACGTCTTTATTTCCCGGAGAACCCGCATCGACATACAAAATTATCAGGTTTGTGCCGAGTTCGGCTGAAAGTTTGTCGAGCTCCTCCTTAAAAGTTTTAGGGCTACTGGCAAACAGTCCTCCGGCGGCTCCCAGGAAAAACTGACCGCTGAGTTGGGCTGCAATCCAAGGTTTGAGAATTCCTTCGGCAAGTCCGATCGATGTGAAACTGGGATCTATTACTGTGGGTCGGCACACTGTGATAGGCATTTCCCCGTTCTGCAAGTGAGAGGTGGGGCCGTTGGGGCGCTTCCTCCATCTGCTTGTAGGCCATTTGTACTTGCCGTTATCCTCTGTATTATCCAGTCTCAATTGCCAGCCAATCATTAGCCCGTTACTAGACCAGACTGGGCAAATATAACCGGATTCGGTGTTTGTGAGCGATCTGCCGTTAGTGTCGATCGAGACTCCGGCAAGATTTGAACTCACAGCAGTTTGCAATTTTTGGTAGGGACTGACGCTGCGAAACATTCCAGCCTCTATCTGTTCGTCTGACAACCCCCGTCGCTTCAAATCTTCTCTGTGGTTGGAGTTGAGCGTTAGTTGTCCTAGTATTTTTCTGATTTCTTGGTCGCGATCGGTAACAGATAGCAGTTGGGCCCTGTCTTTAGTTTCTCGCTCAAGTCTGAGCTTTCTGGCGACCTCTCGCTGGCGTTTGTATTCTGCTAATTTTTCAGCATCTTGTTCCTCCTCTAAAGCTTTTTCTATATAGATGCCGAAGCCAATCTTGTCGTGACTTTTTAAGATGAAGGCAGAATTTGAACTGTCCGTGCGGCAGAAATAAAGGTTGCCGTTCATCCGACAATCTTTTCTTGCGCCGTTGCAAACTGGGCAATTCCCTTTTGATCGTGTAAAAGAATTTGGCGCACTCATGCCACACCCCCAATTGCTCCAAAGGTAAGTGCAGAAACTTGCCTAAAATTAATTAAATCCCTCCAAACTTTTTCAAAATTACCTAAACCTGGTACAATTGAGTTACAGCTTAGGTTTGAAGAGTTTGCGAAGCTATGGGTAGTGTCAGAATTCTGTGAACGTGCGATCGAACCGTTACCGATAGCATTAATCGGCAAAGCAACGCAAAAATGGCGCTTTATTTTTCTTACAAGGTGTGGCATGATAAGGGTAGCCGGCACTCTTTTTAGGAGACCGACTAATTGAGTTCTACCTCAAACAAACGTTGTCGTGCATCTTGGCGGACTCACGACAACAAACAAAATTTATTGTATACCAAAAAGAAGCGCTGGGAGCCTTATGCTGCTAGCGCTTCTTGGTGTTGAAATTGCTTTTGGGCGTCTGACTCCAGGTGTCGGTCGAGATGACGCCCGGTAAATCCATAAAGTCTCCTCAACAAAAACCGATCAAGATACTTCAAGAGATGTAGAATATTCGTTCAGCGTTTGAATTAACTCTGGCGATCAGGCGATCGGATAAGCGAACCCAGAAAAACCCCGATATGAACCGGGGTATCAATTCCTAATGTCCGTGGGATGTGTGTCTCAGGACTCTTCAATTATCTCAACCAGCACCTCAACATCCCCTAAAGTAGCCTTCGATTTTGGGTGCAAGGCTTTCAATTGATTGAGCAAGTCGGCTGGCTCCGAAAGCTCGATCGCTGGTGTTGGATTCCGTTTAAGTTTTTCTAGTTCTTCGGACTTGCGATCGAATTCTTCCCGCGTGCGATCGAGTTCTTCGCACTTGCTAGCGAGTTCTGCCGCGAATTGCTCTCGATCGGCCGCTCGATCGGCGGTAAGCGTCTCAACCTGTGTCTTGAGTTTTTCCACTTCCTCCTGATCGCCAGCAACATCTGCTAATTGCTGTTCGGCTGCTGCGAGTTTCTGGTTGGCAGTTGCTAGTTGCTCTTGAGTTTGCTTGAGTTCTTCTTGAGTTTGTTGAAGCTGCTGCCTGAGCGATTCCTCTTCGGTGCGATCTGTGCTCAGGCGGCTAATCTCCTCAATGCAGGTTTGAAGATGCACCCGCTAGATGAAGAATTGTAACAATATTGCTTGTTAATAGCCTCTGCCAGGCGGGGAGAACCAACCTCCAGGTGCTGCTGAGGGCGACTCTTTTAAAAGGTAAATTTTGGATAAAGACAAGTCTAAATTAGTCTAAATTAGTATTTATAACGGCACTTTGAAAGAGTAAATGCCCAACCGAATTGAAGAGCAACAGCCCGAAACCTTGAATCTGCCCTGTCCGGTACCCCTGACTCAGCACCCGGCAGCAGTGTACCTCGACAGTTTGGGTAGCGAGCGGTCAAAGGCAACCATGAGAGAAGGGCTCAATATCATGGCCCGGATGCTGACAGGTGGGGAGTGTGACGCAATGACTTTGAATTGGGCGGCATTGCGCTACAGACATACGGCGGCTCTGCGCTCGGCTATGGAGAAAAAGTACGCCCCGGCGACGGTGAACCAAATGCTGTGCGCCCTGCGACGGGTGTTGAAGGAAGCTCTGCGGTTGGATTTAATCGACCCAATAGATTACAGTAAAGCGGTGGATGTCAGGAGTATCAAGCAATCGGGAAAAGTTAGGGGGCGCGCGCTAACGCTCTGTGAGATTGCTGCATTGATGCAAAGTTGCTCTGGTAAGACCCCTATTGATGTTAGGGACTCGGCGCTGATTGCTATCTTGCGAGGGGGCGGCATCCGTCGCTCTGAAGCGGTCAATCTCTTGAAGCGAGATTTCAATCTATCCACGGGAGCGCTGTTCGTCCGAGAGGGTAAGGGCAAGAAAGACAGGACGGTTTATCTCCCGGAGTCTGCTTGCGTTTTGGTGTCCCAGTGGCTCGATTTGAGGGGGGAGGCGACCGGCCCTCTGTTGTACCCGATTCGGAAAGGGGGAGAAATTCAGCGCCGGCGCATGACGGAGGATGGTGTGTTGAAGATTGTGCAGCGGCGGGCGTTTCTCGCTGGGGTGGAGTCTTTTAGTCCCCACGATTTCCGGCGCACGTTTTGCTCGGACCTCCTCGATGCTGGGGTGGATATTGTGACGGTGCAAAAGTTGGCGGGTCATGCTTCTCCGGTAACTACGGCCAAATATGACAGGCGTGGGGAGGAAACTAAGCGGCGGGCCGTGCAGCATTTGGAATTTTAGGGCTTTGTGACGTTCTCTCCCGTTAAGTGCTGACGCACTATAAAAGGTGGACAAGACTGACATCTAGGACTCTGATGAAACTTATAGTTCCTTTATCAATAGCCTCCGCTAATTCTGGGTTTAAGCTACAGAAGAATTGGCTGTTGTCAGGTTCAGAGTAAACTACTTCAACAACATAACATCCCGTTTTGGGGACAATCCTCACTTCGCACAAATCCTCAAACTTCAGCGCCGTGTTAAATAACTTGCGAGAAATGTTCGTTATTTCATCGCAGTAATTAAACCACTCATGGCCTTTTTGATTGCGTGCCTTTCCACTCGTTCTTTTAACAGTGTGGACAACTATAGCAATCCGATCTGGTCTCACAACACAACGCCCTCTTGTCTTCCTAGACTTGTTGTATAGCAAGACTTTCAGATTTTACTGATTTAGAAAATCACTTAGGATTGCTATATCAACTATCAACTATCAACTATCAACTGTTAACTGTTTAATGGCAGTAGCCTCTCCCTATCAGCGCCCGGATAGCATTGTGATCAGCCGCCTCAGCTTTCCAGCAAGTTTTCTTGAATCGTAGCGGCACTTAGCTTCTACCAAGATTTTTTCCATCAGCTCGGATGAAGCTACTGCTTGCAGCCATGCAGCTTCTAAAAATACTTCTACAGTCACTCC
>NZ_JAUBTT010000185.1:0-7174 GCF_036705125.1 Microcoleus sp. B7-D4 | reverse complement strand
TTGATTGGTTTGGGGGTGTTTCTATGCAGCTAAAACTGTTCGTGTTGAGCGCGTCCTCTATTGTTTTGTGGTTGACTCCACTAGCAGCCCTGGACAAAACGCTAGACACTCACAAAGCACTGCAAGGTGTCAGCCTGTGCGCTGCGATGGCTTGTGCTGTCACGGCTGGCAATATCGCCCGTCAACTGGCAGACGAGGGAGAAATTGAGGAATTGAAGTCCCGAGCTATCAAGGCAGATGTAGAGGATGAAATTAGCACCAGCGTCTACGTCAGCCAGCAACAGCGACAACAGGAAGCAGAAGCCATTCTGAATCCTGTTGAGCATCTGGAACGCGCTCTAGCACTGGCTTGTGAGGATGAGTCAGAGGATGACCGTTCACTTTCCGATCGTTCAAACCAACTAGCAAAAATTGACTTTGAACGGGTAAAAAGTGAACGGATCGAACGGGTATTGGAACTCAAAGCAAAAGGTTGGGGCAAAGCTAAAACGATACTCGAAGTTTGGGGTATCAACAAAGGAGGCTCCCAAAAATACAAATCTGCTGAGGCTGAGTATCGTCAGATTATTGGGGAATAACGCCACGTCGTTACAACCCTTATTCTGAAGCGGTCGTCGAGTGCTTTTACCTTTAAACCCGACGACCGAGTTTTGCCAGAGAAACGGTACGTTTTTTTTACATTTTCAGCCTGTGTCGTTCGCATAATCGCAGCGACACAGGATGAGAAGAAATAAAACAATAAAGAAATAAAGCTTTTTTAAAATATATATTTTTGTTATACTTTCGGTGTTGAATGATATGTCAATGCTACACGCCATGCTATAGCTATCGGAAATATCAGGGATTGAAACACAAAACTGATCAGTTTCTACAGTCGCGAAAAAGTTTGCGGCCGAGAGGGACTTTTGCGGTATTATTATTACTTAGTGGCAGTACGGCCAGTTAGCAAACAAAAAAAAACTGCCAGCACCACCAAAGGCAACCGACAGAACCCAGATTCTCGCAAAAGAATCTTCAAACATTTCGTAGTCTCACTGTATCTCAATATCGGTTCAAAATAAAGTAGGGTTCTTCAGGTTTTCGATGGTGGTGCTAGCGGTTCTTAGAAAATAAGAATCATTATCACTATGATATCAGAAAAGTTCGACATTCAGAATAATCTACAAGAAACTGAGCTACTGCCTGAGCACCTGCAAGAATTGCTTGCATCTAGCCCGCCAAGCGTAAGCCTCGACATAAAACTTCCCTTCTTCATGGGGAACTGGCACACAGAAAGAGGTGCAGAATTATTTGAGACTCTTAACCCGAAAGTCACAGCGTCACAAAGTGGCACGGGAGTTAGAGCCGGAAAGACCCGCGCAAAATTAGACGACTGCATGGAGTCTGTGGCGTTAGTTTGCCACGGCCGCGCCAAAGCTACTCACGGGCCTCTAATGAAAAGAGGCAAATATTTAAACTCAAACGGATACTATGACGACGCGGGCCGCTACATATCAATTGCTTGCCGGCCGACTTTTCTGTTGCCGACCTTGCCGATGTGGGAGAAAATCTCCGAGCGGTACGGCGTGGCAATTCCAGAGAATCCAGTTTTGTTTGGGCCGTGGGGACTTGCGATCGGATTTTGGGACTGGGTGCGAGACAATAATATCCCGACCAAAAATGCTGAGGGGACAAAGAAAGCGGGATGCTTGATGCTGCTAGGTTACGCAGCGATTTCCTTAAATGGCATCTGGATGGGCCGACGGGTAATTTACCGCGAGTCAGACGGCAAAGCGATCGGTGAGAGATTGCATGAGGACTTGCAAGAATTTGACACGCCAGGACGCGATATCACTTTTATCTTTGATTACCGCGAGGGGCAATATTTTCAATCTGTAGAGTACAAAGCAGCGCGCGCTACTGGGGAATTACTGCAAAATGCGATCGCCAAAATTGCACAGTTGCCGGGCCCACAAAAAGGAATTGACGACTTTTGTGCTGCTGGTGGGAACGTTGACGCGGTACTGTCGGCTGCTAAAAATATTGATGAGATTCAGAAACAATTTTTCTTGTGGCTAAGCAAGGAAACTAGGAAAAAAGCTTGGGCGCTAACTTACCCGATCGCGTGGGAGTGTAACCAGCGCTACCTCGACATCCCTTACCCAGACTCAGGACTTATCTGCATAAAATCTCCCAAAGGTACGGGGAAAACTCACGCGCTCAGAAAACTAGCGGCCAAAGCTCAAGCCGAAAACCGCAAGGTTCTAGTTCTGACTCACAGAATTGTTCTCGGCCGCGCAATCTGCCAAGTTGTGGGCATCCCCTGGATTGAAGAAATGAATAGCGACGGCGATCGCAAAATTGAGGGGAAATCTCTCGGACATGGACTTTGCATTGACAGCTTGCACCCGACATCTCAGGCCACTTTCGATCCGCTCGCTTGGAAAGGTGCACTGATTATTTTTGATGAAGTCGAGCAAGTTTTCTGGCACGCGCTCAACTCGGCAACTTGCCGGGAACATCGGCAAGCAATTCTTGCAAGTCTCAAGCTTTTGCTGCAAACCGTGCTGAATTCTGGCGGCCAAGTCGTTTTACAGGATGCCGACTTAAGCGATTACAGTATCGATTTTGTTCGCGAACTTTCTGGAATTGATGTCAAGCCCTGGGCCGCAGTAAATCACTGGCAACCGTCTGAGCCGTGGGAAATATTATTTTATGCTACCCGCCACGTCAAGGGCGGGACGCAAGATAATCCATCAGGACTTCTTAAAAATTCAGTCGATCAGGTAACTTGTGGGGGCAAAATCTGGGTCAGCACCGATTCTCAAAAAGCTAAGAGCAAATACGGCAGTAAGAATTTAGAAAAATATTACCGATCACGCTGCCCTGGTAAGAAAATCCTCAGAATAGATGCTGAGACTGTCGCGAACCCTGAGCATCCTGCTTACCAATGCGCTGAGAAAATCAACGAACTAGCGGCGCTCTACGATATCGTGATTTGTTCGCCGTCGCTGGCAACTGGGGTATCCGTTGATTTGCGGGGACACTTTACCGCCGTGTTTGGCATCTATCAGGGTGCAACCTCTGATAATGAAGTGCGGCAATCTCTGGCACGGGTACGTGAGCCTGTGCCAAGGTTTGTCTGGTGCCGCCAGATTGCAGTGGGGAAAATTGGTAACGGGGAATCAAATTACAAGGCAGTAGCCACATCTAAAGAGAAAGATTGCCGCTATAACTTAGCACTGCTTAAGGACTTCGACTTTGACCTCGACAAAGCTTACAACCCAGTAGTTTTGAGATTTTGGGGAAAGTACGCGGCCCGAATAAATTCATCAATCTGGGATTTTCGAGAAGCCGTGCGAGATGGTTTAGTGGCTGAAGGGCACGTCCTCACTAATTGCGGTGATGATGACCGTGGCACTGCCGGGGAAATTAAGGCGCTGAGAGTTATCAGCCAGGTTGAGGAAGCTGTCGCCGTGGCAGAGGCAGAGGACATTGACCGCGAGGAATTCGAGAAGCTAGAACAGCAGCGCAGCAAAACCGACACGGAACGGCATCAAGAGGAAAAATTCAGACTGAAGGAAATTTACAAAGTAGAGGTTACCCCAGAGCTCAGACAGCTCCATCAAGATAAATGGTTTGGAAAAATTCATCTTGAATATTTGCTTACCCACAACCCAGATTTTGTCTTGATGCGTGATCGCAAAAGTATTGACTCCCAGATAAAGAGCGGCGACGGGCAACTCTGCCTGCAAGATATCCGGCAAACCACGGGCAAGCTGAAAATTCACGAACTCCTGAATACTTTGCAGTTCACAGACCAGGCAAAGGAATGGAGCAACAAATCGCCAGAGGTTCTTGAGTTCGCGGCCAAGGCGTTGAAGCTTGCAGCAGATGTCAAACTTTTGACAGGCATCACAGTCTCTCAAGAAAAGGCGGCAAAGAATCCGATCGGAGTCGTGGGGAGCCTTCTCGGTCAACTAGGACGCAAGCTCGAAGGCGAACAGCGCCGCATCGGTGAAGAGCGGGTGAGATTCTACAAGTTTGGCGGCGCCGCTTCTGCAAATTGCTTTGATAGTGCTGGCAACAAAATCTCGGAGCCTGAAGGGTTGCGATCGGAGATTTTTGAGAACTGGCGGCAACGAGATGAGCTAGCTTTGTTTGAGTTCCAGCAGAACGGCATCGCAGCGGTTGAGGCTGTTGTCACAGTAGATGTCACAGTAGGCATCAAATCGGCTCACAGTAAGGATTGTTACGAAAAAGCCCCCCCTGACCCGCAATTTGTCACACCTCGGACTATAGATATAGAAAAAACACCTACTGTGACAACAGCCTCAACCATTAGAACCAAAACAGAACAGACAGAACCCCAACCAGAACCCCTAGGAAGAATGGGACGGGTGCGACGCTTTGGGCAATGGGTGCGCGCTTCCTTCTTGGCGGCGACGGACGGCGCTCAATATCGGATGCTGATAGAGAAGGTGGGGGGAGCGTGGGACGAGACGCTTGCATGGCCTGAGCACATCCAGTGGGAATGAGAAGCTCTAGAATCCCTCAATCCCTCAATTCCGAGATTCCGAGATTCTAGCTACATCGCGCAAATTGCAGCCACGGGAATGGTGTGCACTTTTTGTTTTGCTGTGTGCCAATGTCAATAGGGAGCCGTTTCTATAAATGGCTAGCAAAACCCTTGACAACCGCTTATGGAAATGGTTAGATAGAGATGTCAACCATTTATGGAAACGGCAATGAACAAAGCACGGAACATATCGGGTAAGTTTGCCCCCAAGTCCGAGACACCCCGCAAAATACGATCGGTGAACTTGACTGATGATGCTTGGCAATGGCTAGCGGATACGGCGGCAAAAGTAGGGGTATCCCGAAACGACTATTTAGAAGCGCTAGCAGATGGTGCTACTCCGCTTATGGAAATGGTTAAGCCTCAAGTCTCACCGATTATAGAAACGGTAGAGACAGATGATAAGGAAACACTAGAACAACGGCATGGCGACATCTCTCCGTTTATAGAAACGGTTAGTCACGCTCTAACCACACCAGAGGAAGCTTTAGCACAAGCTGCTATTTATGGATTCACCCCAGAGGAAGCACTAGCCGATGCCCATTTTCAGATAGCTATGATTGAGGCTAATCGTGATGAGCTTGAGGATAGGCACGATGCGATAAAGCGAGAATATGCCACGCTGCGAGAATCTTTTAAAGAATTGGAGGCTGATAGAAATAGGCTCGACTGGGAAATCGGGATACACAAATCGGAGAAGCAAAAATTGCGGGATGAGCTAGAAGCCTCTCAATCCGAGTACACCAAGCTCTTAGAATCTAGCAGCGCTATTATCCACAAATCGAAAGAGGATTTAAAAATCTTGCAAACCAGACTCACGCAAGAGCGCGTCGATCGGGAAGAAGTAGAAACAGAACTCTCCGACCTAAAACAAAAATCAGCCACTGCCGGAGGATTCCCCGACTTGACCGAGAAATCCGGCGAACTCCTAAGCCTCTTCAAATCTCTGCTACCCGCTAAAGCCAAGCTACCTAATGGCCTAGTATCGAAAATCAGGAAAATATTAGAGGGAACTCAGGATGAATAAAATTGAGCTTGACCGATGCGGCAATTGGTACAAATTTAAGGTATGGCCCGATGGACGCGGCGAAGGCAAGCAAAGATTTATTGATGATGAATCTAGAATACTCAACCGCTGCGACCTTGACCTAAAAGCGTGGCATCTAGCTTGGTGGCAACCACGGCACGAACGAATTGCTCGCAGGATGGCGGCCATAATGAAAGTGTCCTGAGACGCATCTCTAAAAGTGTCCGAAATTTCGGACACTTTGGAAAATTAGGAATTCGGCCCTGGTTAGTTCTGGGGCTTCCCTGAATTTCCAGCGCCAGGGCTTGACAAGGGAACCGAAACGAACGATCGTAAATAGTAAGGAAGATGTTGCGCGGTAGTCAGCACTTGGAACTGCTGAACTAACCACGACTTCCCCGACGATGACATCACCAGCGACGGAGCAAAATAATCATGACACAAAAACCGCCCCAAAACGGGCGATCGAATTACTTTATGGGCAATAATGCCCTGAAACTCGACGCGCTCAAACGGACGGCGGACGAGATGGGATTGACTCCCTACGCTTCACTCTATGGGGATAAGCGCTGCAAGTCTACATGGGTAAAGCTTTTAGCTCATACCGACTTGCACCCGCTAAACCCGCGCTACACAGAGAAAACTCAACCAATCAATATTAAGTTTGCGATCGCACTTTTTTTGGGTGCGATGATTTTGCTTTTTCTACTCAAACCTTTGCACAGTAAGGTTTTCCCAATTCAAGTAAACATCCAATTTGGAGCAAAATAAATGTCTCTACAGCTTAAATTATTCGGCGGTAATTCCGACGCGGGTAAACTCTCAGCAACTAACGACGGCCACCACGCGATCGATAAATCTAAGGTATTAGCGGCAACCGACGCGGGTGCAATCTCTCCCACTAGCCCCGGTAACTTTGGATCGATCCGATCGATTCCTGTCATAGCAGCACCGCGCTATTTTTCCAAAGATGAAGCGGACGCGGTAAAGGACTTGGCTAAGGAAAAAGTCGAGGGCGCTCGGAATTCTAAGCGAGCTTATAAAGCCCTGGGGAAGATTGAAGCAGCGGACGCATCCGTACACAAAGAGCACAGAAAATATGAGGGAGTAGTCGCGGACAACGAATTACGGAAATTGCGATCGAACGCTGGCCTTGCTAAAAAGTTGCACGGTCTAACGCCTGGTTACGCGCGACTTGGCTTAGGGATTGACAAGGCTGAGAATGATTCTCGTTCTCGGATTGATGCGATTAAGGCAAAACTCACTGGAGGGAATAGCTAAATGAAAGCGATGTATTTGGCGAACTATTTTGTCGCCGGGTGCATCGCTTTCTCCCTTTTAGGGTGGATAGCGAGCCTGCATCCGACTGCAAGGAAAACCGTTTTATTTCTATTAGCAGCAATGGCGATAGCGTGGGGTCTAAGTTGGCTACTTGATTACTCCCTGAGTAAGCTGCTTAAGGTTTCAGTGACTGACTTACAGGCTGTTTTAATCGGTGGATTAGCGATGCTGTTGATTGGTTTGGGGGTGTTTCTATGCAGCTAAAACTGTTCGTGTTGAGCGCGTCCTCTATTGTTTTGTGGTTGACT
>NZ_JAUBTT010000028.1:4747-79232 GCF_036705125.1 Microcoleus sp. B7-D4 | reverse complement strand
TTGACCGTCCCCTCTATCTCTCTGGAATTCCAATACTGATAAACGCGATTCCCAATCTTAATTCGATTGCCGCCTAATAATTTGTAGCCAGCTTGCTTGAGAGTGAACGATTTGTATCTGCGAACTTTCTTGAATCCGGGAGGTCTAACTCCTTTCTTGTGATGCTTAAAGAACAGTTGATAGGCTTTCTCAATGCGTTGACAGATATCCTGTACAGCCTGAGATCCAACCTGTTGCCAGAATGCTTTACGCTTTCTGAGTTTGGCGATATGACTTTGAAGTTTGCTGCAATTCAAGTGCTTACCCCACATCCGGTAGTACCGTTTGTGAAGTGCAATGCAATGGTTATAAATCACTCCGGCAGCATTGATACTTCGCTTGAGGTGTTTATTTTGGTTGCTTTGATATAGCTTGAACTTCAATGTTTTCATGCTAAATATGATAACATAATAGGTAGCAATTGGGTAGCCAAATGGTCAGAGAAAGATTAAGTATTCGCATTGTCGTGAGTCGGCTAGAGAAGTTGCGGAGAATTGCCAAACAGAAAGAAAAAACAATGACCCAACTTGTAGAAGACTGGATTGATAAACTTAAAGAGGAAAAGCCGTCCTAGAAGGACGGGGCTTTAAACCCAGTTTTCCGGTAAGGGCGATCGCCTTCAAACCCCCTAGCGTAAGCTACAAGTTTTTGCAATTCCATCAGGTTGGGAGATACCAATATTGCACGCCACCTTCATTATGACTGAGCAAAATACCCAAATCTTCCAGGCTTTCCAGACAGTCGAGAATGACTTTTTGTTTGCGGCTGGCTGCTTTGAAATGGGCGGTGACTTGGGCGGCTGTCCATTCGCCGCTTTGGGTGCGGAATAAGTCGCGGATGGCCCAAAGTTGCTCTTTGAGGGTTTTGGGGAAAGGTTGTTGTTCCGTGGGTGTAATGGCGGTTTCGGTTTCGGTGGTGATGCCTGCAAGGGATGGTTGGATGTAGGTTTCGCCTGGGGCTTGGTAGTCGGGACGCAGCCAGCGAATGTGTCCGTTGCGTTCTTCCTCGGCGCGTTGGGCGTTGAGGGTGACGAGGTTTTCCAGGATTTGGTCGTCGGTGAGGGTGGGTTCCCAACCATAGGCGGCAAATACGGCGGCATCGAGTTCGTCGTGGATTTGTTTGAGGGTGGAGACTAGGGCTTTTTGGTTGAAGGCTTTGTCTTTGTCGTCGAGGGGTTCGCCTTTGCGGAGTTTTTCGAGGAGGTTGTACATCGCGGTGATGGTGACTTCGGGGTGAGTGGCTTGGACTCGTTTGCGGTGGCTGTCGAGGCGTTCTCCGAGTTCGCGGATGGTTTGTTTTTGGGTGTCCGTGGGGTCTGGGAAGGGGAAAGGGTCGAAGCATCGAGTTTTGTTGTAACGAGGTCTATCTTCTAATGTTCCGCCTGCTGCCAGCGACCAAGTAACATGAACTCGACTAGAAAGAACTCCTAAGAAATAAGCATCATCAAGGGCGATCGCAATCAACATATTATCAGGTATTACTTCACGGGGAAGAAAGACGAATACTCTATGCTTCGCAGTCTCTACTGTAGCAATATAACGCTGTAGTCCCTTTAGTGCTGGTCGAAGTTCAGTTCTGGGACGACCAAATATCCACCAGTTTTCTCGGAGGCTCTTATCACGGTTAGTATCTCGTTCAGGTTTAACTTTATCCAACACCCATTGGAATGCTTTTGGATATAGTTCTTGAGCTTTATCAGCTTTTAAGCCAAATAAATCAATGACGCGCACATTGCGAGAATTTTGCATACAGTCTCGTCCATTAATGTATGGGAAAAGAACCTCAGACTCAATCTCTCCAAAGTCAGATTGCTCGACAATAAACCCGGAACTAAATAGCATAACACCGCGACTGGATATCCTATCATTAGCCAGAAGTTGTTGAGATTGAGTTAAATCAGAACCCGCTAGAAGGTTACTAAAAATTAGCCCTACATTCTGCAACTGCACTTGAACTTGCTCTGCTGAGTCTTCCGGTGTCTCTCCCTCACACTCAGCAACTACTGTACCAAATTCGGCAATCCTTACAGGGTTTTTGAGGTCATCTAATTCACCTGCTGTAATTGCAATTCTGACTGCTGCCCCTCCATCAATCCAAGGGTGATCGGGAATAGCAAAAATTAATCTGGTTGGAATCTTTTGCGTAAAATGAAAATCCAGAACTTTCCGCTGCCGAACTTGGCGAATACTGTTTGTGGTAATAAACCCAAAGCGTTTAATTTTGCTCGCTCTAGTTAGTTCCGCTGCCTTGTGCCACCAGTACATGACGAAATCCACAGTATCCGGTACATCCTTATAGACTTTCCTCAACTTTTCTGCATATCCATCTCCCAACATTTCCCGCATTCTCGCATTGCCAATAAACGGCGGATTCGACACAATATAATCCGCCTCCTGCCACTGGGCCGCCCTCGGATTCAAATACCGATAAATTGTTACTTGGTTTGTCGGATCGGGAATATTTTCCCCCGTCACCGGACTTTTCATCATCCGTCCACCCCAACGAGTTCTCACCTTCCCCGCCGCATCCACATCCGGTTCTATTCCGTCATAGGCCAACACCGCATCCCGGCATTCAATATTGTTGTACTCCCGCAACACCGGTTCGATCGGCGGAATATCGCCAAACCGCCGAAAATGCCACTGCAAATACCCAATCCAAATCACCAAATCTGCGATCGCCGCTGCCCTAGGATTGATCTCAATCCCCAAAAACTGACTCGGATTAACTTGAGCAATATCTAACCGCAACTGCGCCGATCCGGTGACATCTTCCAAGCGCCGCAACACCTCCGATTCCAACCCCTTCAACAAATCCAACGTGACATAAAGGAAATTCCCCGATCCGCACGCCGGATCGAGAATCTTCACCTGTTGTAACTCCGTCAGAAATGCTTCTAAAACTGAGCTCGCCTTTTTCCTTTGATTTGCAGTCGGTTCCGATTCCCCCGCGTTGAGCAACTGTTTAACCTCCGCTTGTACCGCAATCCAGCGATCGCCCAAAGGTTCCATCACCACAGGCTTTACCAACCTTTCCACATAGGATCGCGGCGTATAATGAGCCCCCAACTTACTCCGTTCCCTCGAATCCAGCGCCCTTTCCAACAACGTCCCAAAAATCGCCGGTTCCACATTGCACCAATCCCGCTTCGCCGCCTGCAACAAAACTTCCAACTGCGCCTTTGTCAAAGCAAACGCCTGCGACTCGGCAAACAATCCCCCATTAAACCGCAACAGTTTGCCATGAAAGCCAAAACTCGTCCCCTCATTCATCGCCTCCCACAGCGCCTCTACCTCCGGCTTAAACGTCTTCGGATTGAGAATCCAGCGCGTTTCCAGCGCCTGCGTAAACAAATGTTCCTTCAGTAACCCCACATCCTCGGCAAACATGGTGAAAATACAGCGCATCAAAAACTGGGCGACTTGCTGCGGATCGACATTCGCCTCCATCCGCTTCGCCAACTCTGCCAAATCTGCCGCCACTTCCCGTGTCACCCGCGCCGCAATTTTCTCTGGATTGCGCTGCTGCGGATTGCTAAAAATATCGACAAACAAATCGAAAACATCGGCTTTCAGCAACTCGATTAGCCCGATTTCTCGCCGCGCCCCATAGCCGCCATAATCCCCGCTAAAACCCATCCATAATTCAAAATGATCGCCAATATCGCAAGTTAACAAAAACGGCGGTTTGCTGCTGAGACTGCGGGTATAGGCGATCGCCTGCACAAACGCTTTTTCCATCTCTCGCAAATAGGTATTTGTCCCCCGCTTGGCCGTTCCCTTTTTGCTAGTTGTTCCGCCCTGTTTTGCCTCGATTAAAAAATGCTCGGCTTTGTAAAAGTCAATAAACCCCGGAGTTACTTTGCCGCTGGGGTGAAAAATTTTGACATCTTTATCAAAGCAGTAGGGATCGTTGGGAATTCTGCCTTTATCAAAAGGGCGATCGACTCCCAGCGCATCGCACATTTCCGCAAAAAACAACTGGTAGTTTGCCCGTTCGTTACCGCTAGAACCTGCCCAGCGCGTAATGAATGTTTCGACACGCGTGCGATCGGCTTCATTCATGTTTCAACCCTGTTGCTTGCTTTTTCCTGATTCTATAATTAGATCGGTTTGAATTTTCGATTTATCTTGCGATTTTGGTTGGAAACTCTTGGAACCGATTACCCAGTGGGCGGCAGTTAAGAGGTAAAATAATCCCCAATCTTCTATTTAGAAACACTTTGGCGAGATTTGAGTTCATAGTAGATGGCCCACCAGTATCACAACAAGCTCGTAGGCGAGCTCTTCTTAAAGCTTGGAAAGTGACAGTGAGGCAAGAGGCTGAAAAATACTGGTCTTCGGAGCAGAAAACAGCTACTGGCCTAGTGATGCTTCAGATAACTTATTTCTACGATTCTGTTAAAATCGATGTAGACAACATAGTAAAGCCAATTCAAGATGCAATTATCGGGCTAGCCTATGTCGATGACGATCAAGTAACTGATGTTCTAGTCCGCAAGAGGAATTTATCAACTAACTTTAAAGTAGAAAATATGACCTCGATTCTAGCGGAAGGATTTGCCCGTGGTAATGAATTCTTGCACATTGTCGTAATTGATGCTCCTGACAAAGAGGTACTGACATGATCGCAACCCCAACTGCAAACATAGAAAGAGAGCAACTGCTGAAACTAGCAGAGGAGTATCGTGAGAAAGGTTATGAAATTTCATTTCATCCAAACTCTGAAGATTTACCGGACTTCCTTAAAAGCTATCGCCCGGATCTGATAGTGCGCCGGGGCGAAGAATCGGTGGTTATTGCAGTCAAGTCACGCGCTTCACTCAAGTCACCCTCTACTACATATCTACGTAATTTAGCCCAAGCAGTAGCAGAAAATCCCGGCTGGAGGTTTGAGTTAGTGATGACTAACTCGGAGGATGCAGTCGATATTTCCCAAGCTGAGGATTCTTTTCAAGAGCATGAAATAGAGTTGGGTTTGCAAGTCGCCAAGCAACTTGTAACACAACATCTAGAGTCAGCAATGCTATATTCTTGGTCTTTAGTTGAGGCAACTTTGAGGATTGTTGCCCATAAAGAAGAGCTAAGTTTGCAAAGATTAGAACCGCTGTATTTAGTGAAACAACTGACGGTTGAGGGCGTGATTTCTAAATCCGAATATCAGTTATTAATGAATGCGCTTTCTTTGCGGAACGCTATTGCTCATGGGTTTAAAACTACACAACTTACGCAAAATTCTGTGTGCGAACTGATTGAGGTTACAGAGAAAATATTGAAAGATAATACGGCGGTTGTCTAAAGCAAAAAGGTTGGGTTTCCTTTCGTTAACCCAACCTATTAATAATGTAATGAAATCAAAGTTCAGAGTTTAGCCTTAATTCACCACAGTCGGTTTTAAACTTTCCTGTGACTTCGATCGATCTAAACCATTTTGAACTTCCACAGATTCCTTAATCGGTTTCCGGGCTTCAATTAAACTCAGAGCTTTGTTGACACTTTCAGGTAAAATCACTACCAAACTGCCGGCTGGCGCCTCATCTAAAGCCTTGTTAACGGCCGTTGTTTCGTCGAGAATCAACTCGTATTCAACTTGAGATTTCTTTGCGGTTCCTGCAGAAATCGCCTCGGCAATTCCCTGGCAAATTAACTTTGCCACGGCACCGGGTTCTCGGCCGCGCCTGTCAATATCTTCTTTGACAAGAATACGATCGAACATCTCGGCCGAAAGTTTGCCCAGCGTGACAAAATCTTCATCTCGTCGGTCTCCGGGCGCGCCGACAACCCCGATCCGCAGTCCCGGCCAATTCAGCACGAAACTGCCCAAAGCTTTGTAGCTGTGGGGGTTGTGCGCGTAGTCGAGTAAAGCGTGATAGCTGCCCAAATTAAACAAGTTCATCCTTCCGGGAGTTTGACCGACGGATGCTTGGAAGCTGGACAAAGCAGCGCGAATATCTTCTATTTTCAATCCTTGGGCAAAAGCAGCCAAACAAGCTGCTAAAGCATTAGCAATCATAAACGGCGCGCGTCCGCCCATCGTCAGCGGCACGTTCACAGCCTGCTCAATTCTCAGCGTCCAATCACCTTTCAATATCGACAAATACCCATTTTCGTAAATCGCTGCCAGCCCGCCCGCAGCGGTATGTTTGGCAACCAGTTCGTTGTCCGGGTTCATCGAAAAATATGCAATTTGAGCCTTGACACGCTGCGCCATTTGTGATACCAGCGGGTCGTCTGCATTCAAAACTGCATAGCCTTTGGGCATTACCGACTCGACGAGGACACTCTTGAGTTTGGCAAGTTGTTCCACGGTGTCGATGTCGCCAATTCCCAAGTGATCTGCCGCGACGTTCAAGACGACGCCGACATCGCACTGATCGAAGCCGAGGCCCGATCGCAAAATTCCGCCTCTAGCCGTTTCCAACACTGCCACTTCCACCGTCGGGTCAGACAAAATCAATTGAGCACTCTGCGGCCCGGTATTGTCTCCGGTTTCTACCAAATAATCGCCGATGTAAGTGCCGTCGGTAGTCGTGTAGCCGGTAATCTGACCGGTCTGCTTGACAATGTGGGCTAGCAGGCGAGTGGTTGTCGTTTTGCCGTTGGTTCCCGTTACCGCTAAAATCGGCACCCGGCTGGGTTGAGGCGAGGGGAAAAGCATATCGAAGACGGCGCCGGCGACGTTGCGGGGTAAACCTTGACTGGGGGCGACGTGCATTCTGAAACCCGGTGCTGCGTTGACTTCGACGATGACGCCGTTGACATCGCGCAGGGGTTGGGAAATGTCGGGAGTTACTACGTCAATGCCGGCGATGTCCAAACCGATAATTTTGGCGACTCTGGAAAACAGCCAGACGTTTTCTGGGTGGATTTCGTCGGTGCGATCGACTGCAATTCCACCGGTACTCAAGTTTGCTGTCGCCCGCAAAAATACTCTTTCGCCGGCGGGCACTACCGAGTCCATCGCGTATCCTTGTTTTTCCAGCAAATCCAGCGACAATTTGTCGATCGTGATCCGGGTGAGTACGTTGTCGTGTCCGTCTCCTCGCTGCGGGTCGCGGTTTACTTCTTCAATAAGCTGTTCTACTGTAGACTTGCCGTTGCCCACGACGTTAGCAGGGACTCGTTCTGCGACTGCTATGACTTGCCCGTTGACTACCAATACTCTGTGGTCACGGCCGACGTAATAGCGCTCGACTATCACGCTTTTTGTTTTTGATGCGGCGCTGGCTAAGTCGTAGGCTTCTTCTGCTGCTTCCCAGGAATTGATGTCGATCGTAATGCCGCGGCCGTGGTTGCCGTCTAGGGGTTTGAGGACGATCGGATAACCGCCGACATCTTCGATCGCCCCGCGCAGTTCGTCCAAATAATGAATCACCGTTCCTCTTGGCACCGGTACACCGGCGCTGGCGAGGATATTTTTGGTACCTTCCTTGTCACAGGCAAGTTCTACTCCCAAAACTCCCGTCCGGTTGCTCAGAGTGGCCTGAATCCGCTTTTGGTGAACCCCGTAGCCGAGTTGAATCATAAACCGGGCGTTCAAAGGTATCCAAGGAATGCCGCGCGCTTCTGCTTCCTTGATCAGTGTTTCCGTGCTCGGCCCCAAAGCCGCCGACGCACCAAACTCTCTCAGGTCTCTCAAATCTTGGACTAATTCTGCTGCTGGATAAGTGCCTGTCTCGGCAATACTTTGGCACATCCGCACGCCCGCCCGGGCTGCATAGCGACCTGCTTGTTCGTTTTGATACTCGATTACTACTTGGTAAATGCCTGGGGTCGCAGTCTCGCGGGTGCGACCGAACCCGACCGGCATTCCTGCCATTTCCTGAAGTTCTAGGGCGACGTGTTCGATTACGTGTCCCATCATTGTGCCTTCTCTGACCCGTTGCAGGAATCCTCCCTGATGGCCTGGGGAACAGTGATGGTCGTTCAAACTCGGAAGTGCGGCGATCAACCCTTCGTAGAATCCAGGAATTTCCGCTGTGGTTTTATCTGCCCACTCCTCTAAATCCAGACGCATCAGGACGAGTTTCTGGCGTCGGATGCTCCAGTAGTTGGGGCCGCGTAAGGTCTGGATTTTAAGTATTTTCATGGCAGTTTGAGGGGTATGGGGCGCGAAATCTTATAGATAATTGGAGCATTTATTCAATTTCGATCTAGATTGCTCGATAAACTGTTCGCTGCGAACAGTTTGGGAGTGAATTTCCAGTTATGGGCTACCCAATTGAAAATTTCTGCTCCTGCGATCGGCTAAAAACAAGTACAGGTACATGGCTAGCAAAAACTCAAAGCCCGAAGCTAGAATTTTCTGTGGTTCGGCCTGCTGGGGTCAGACCGTGGCTGCTTCGGAATCTATTCTATGGTGGTATCCATGATTCGGCCGGAATGCCGCCTAATTTCTGCCGAATCAATGACAAGAGATGTTCTACGTTAGTTGGCTGTGCGGCATTCGGGGGGCCAGCCAGACTCGGAACACGCTCCCGATGGCATTGGTTTGCCTAGGGGCATATTGTAGCAATCTCCGTGACACAGGACGTGCAAGCGCATATTGAACAGACTTAAGGGTTCTGTCGCTCCTACCATAGACTCATTGGTATAAAAATTTTCCCTAGAATCAACAATAGTCACAGTGCCTTTACCGAGAATTTTCATAGTATCGTCTCCCTCAAACAAGGCACAGGTGTCTTCGTCAATACCAATAGCGAGGCGATCGGGATGGCAAGCCACAGCCGACAGCAAGCGAGCCATGCGGTTGCGGTTGTGAAAATGCTGGTCTACGATGATCTCAGGAATAATGTTAAGTCCGTTTGCCATGTCTACTAAAGAGCGGTTCGGTGACGCCCCACTCCCACCGCCGGCAATCATGTGATATCCCATCACCGCAGCACCCGCGCTGGTGCCAGCGAGGGTAATCTTGCCTTCGAGAGTTTCTTTGCGAATTTTCTCCATCAGCGGGGTGTCCGCCAGCAGCCCACAAAGCCGCAGTTGGTCGCCGCCTGTGATGAATACGCCCGTACAGTCTTCTAAGTAATCTTTCCAGACGGGGTTTTCGGCTTGTTCGCGTTCGCGGATGTCCACTACTTTGACTGCGCTAACGCCCATTTCGTCAAATATTGTGCGGTAGCGGTTGCTAATTCCTTCGGGATCTCGCGAAGCGCAGGGAACGATCGCCAGCCGAGCGTTTGCACCCCCAGCACGGCAAAAAAAGGTGTTCAAAATCTCTCGCCCGTGAACTTTGTCTTCGGCTCCCCCGATGACCATAATCGAGGTTTTTGTGCGCTGGGGAATATTGTGTTCAAGGGCTTGAGATGTCAACTGCTGCATGGTGTGTCTTCCTCTGTTGGATGTGAAATTCAATTTTGCCGTGGCTGTGCGTAGAATAGGGCTTTTTAAGAATAAATATTTGTTGGTGCGAGTGAGGTGCGATCGCCGATCGCGCGATCCCGCAGTTGTTTGGGGGCGAGTTTACTTGCAGTCGCTGTCATGAAAAACAGATTATTTTTGTACAAAACCGGCCCGCCGACAAAGGAAGAAAATTTAACTTGCAAAAATTCTCAGAAATTATAAGAAATTATAAAGAATAAAGCAATTACTGAAAACTGAACTCCCTCTAAAGGTCAAACTAGAGGTGATGTCTCAATGAAATTCCAATAATTGTGCGATTTGACGTTGTTACCCTATTTCCAGAATTTTTCCGGGCTCCCCTAGAGTCGGGACTGATGGGCAAAGCCTTAGCTAAAAAGATTGCTGAGGTGAATTTTGTCAATCCCCGCGATTTTACCACAGACAAACACCAGCGAGTCGATGATGAGCCTTACGGGGGCGGAGTGGGGATGCTGATGAAACCGGAACCGATTTTTGCTGCGGTGGAGTCGCTGCCGGTTTTGCCGAGGCGGGAGGTGATTTTGCTGACTCCCCAGGGGGAACCGATGCAGCAGGCGATGTTTCGGGAGTTGGCGGCCGATCGCGATCAGTTGGTGTTGATTTGCGGTCATTATGAAGGTGTGGACGATCGAGTGCTGCATTTGGTAACTCGCGAGGTGTCTTTGGGGGATTTTGTGCTCACGGGGGGCGAAATTCCGGCTTTGGCTTTGATTAATGGGGTTTTGCGATTGCTGCGGGGAACTGTGGCGAAGGAAGATTCCCTAAAGTTTGAGAGTTTTGAGGACGGACTTTTGGATTATCCGCAGTACACTCGACCGGCGGATTTTCGGGGATTGAAGGTGCCCGATGTGTTGCTGTCGGGTAATCACGCAGAAATTGCTCGCTGGCGCAGGGAACAGCAAATTGAAAGAACGCGCCAAAGGCGATCGGATTTGTACGATCGGTGGTTGCAGGAGAGGGAAGAATAGGAGAAAGGGCGATCGCACGAGTGGTCAATCGATTTTTGATTTTTGATTTTCGATTGACTTGCGCGAGATAAATGCGGGGGCTTGAGGATTTTTGATTTTCGATTTGGCATTGATTCCACGGATAAATCACGTGGCGGGTACCACCTTTGAAATTCGTGGTCAGAAACCGGGTTTTTTGCGGTAATACTTCGTGGTAGTCCACAGATTCGGTAAAAAACCCGGTTTCTTTGGTCTTGATGCGTAAATCCCGTATATAGCAATCCTAAATCATTTGCATAATTATTGTAGGGGCAATCCGACCCCTACTCCCCGTGGTTGCCCGATAGATAAGGGGTAGGCACGGGGAGTAGGGGTAGCACTACCCCTACAAATTTATCTGAATCATTTAGGATTGCTATAAGCTGTGTTGCATCTAGATTGCCTATGGTATTAGAGAGGGAGAGGGGGAGAAGAGGAGAGGGGGAGAGGATTTGACGATTGTTGATCGGGACTCGAAATATGCAATTTAAATGAACAACAGCTTATTTAAGAGCCTAATAAATTTTGGATTCGCGTTTGTAAGTCTTTGATTTCAGGAGAGCGATCGAGAAGTCCCCATAATTTTCTAGCGTTTCCAGCATTAACCCTTCTCTCCCCCCTCCAACAGCTTTAGGATTGCCATAGCTGCTGAGGAAAGCAGAAAAAAAAATATTTAACACTCGGCTCGGCCTTAAAAAATAAATTCACTTATCTCCCTGAAAATATGAAATAATTGTCTTCTACTATACTTACCAAACCTTCCTTTTACATGAACATCCGCATCGGCAATGGCTACGACATTCACTGCTTAGTTCCCGATCGTCCTCTCATCCTAGGCGGTGTCAATATTCCTCACGAATTAGGATTACTCGGCCACAGCGACGCCGACGTACTTACTCACGCTATCATGGATGCTATGCTCGGAGCTCTGAGCTTAGGAGATATCGGTCTTTATTTCCCGCCAACTGACCCGAAATGGAAGGGTGCGGATAGTCTCGTATTGCTGGCACAAGTCAATCAGTTAATATTAGATAAAGGCTGGGAAATCGGCAATATTGATTCGGTGGTGGTGGCGGAACGTCCAAAGCTGAAACCGCATATTGAGCAAATGCGCGATCGGCTTTCTGCTGTCCTACAATTAAAACCAGACCAAATTGGCATCAAAGCCACCACCAACGAAAAGTTAGGCCCGGTGGGGAGAGAAGAAGGAATTGCAGCCTATGCTGTAGTTTTGTTGGGCAAAAAATAGAACTCTAGAATCTCTAATTGACTGTAAAGTTAATCTCAAATCCAACATCGCTAGGAAGCCTGAAATCATGGACACTGACACTTGGGAGTTACAATTACCCGTAGACGCGGATGTGATCGCGTTGGATAAGGACGATAACATAGTCGTGCTAATCGAGGTTAAAATTATTCAAGCTCAAGAAACAGCCGCGAAACAGAAAATTATCGCTCGCGCGATCGATTGGCTGAAAGCGGTGTTAGCTAAGCTATCTGAAAAAAACGCGATGGTTCCCTATGCTATGTTTGTTGACGCGGAACAAATTTTGATTTTTAAATGGGACGGAAAAAATTTATTGGAGCCTGTTTGCACTCTCAATACTGGTGAAATATGTCGCTATTATCTCCCTACATTTGGCAGTAAATGGATATTTGAAGATACCATTGAGACGCTCATCCAATCGTGGCTGCATGACTTAGATTATCATTGGAAATCAGAAATTCCGCCAGCATCGGAACAAATAGCAGCCATCGGTTTGCTGCCGTTACTTGCAGGTGGAACAACAAAATCAGGAGTGGAATTAGGTGGCAATCGTATATATCGAGACCAACTTTTTGATGAGTATTGCTACAGGGCGTGAGGCTGAAGCAATTATGTTGCTGCGGGATTTGTCCTCATCAGTTCAGTTGGTCATACCCAGCATTTGTTACATGGAGGCTTTGTCAGCTTTAGAGGATGAGTTGAAGCGACAAAACTCTTTTGGGCAACAGCTAAGCCGCCAAATTAGCGAAACAAAGCGAGATGTGACATCCGAACACGCCGCATCTCTATCTTTTCACTTAGAAGAGTCATTCATTTTCTCTCGCTATCGAGTAGGTGAAATTAAATCGCGCTTGCGAGAAGCGATAAGTCTGATGTCGCGAAATGCAGAAATGATTGTATTAAATACAGAGATGATCGAAGCAAGCTTAAACGAAACTTTGATAGAAAAAGATCCAACCGACAATTTAATTTTACACTGTATCCTGACTCATGCCCGCTTGCACCCCACAGAAACCAAAGCATTTCTAAGTGGCAACATCAAAGAATTTCGCCAACTTCCCGAAGTTCAAGATGCTTTGCAACAGGCTGGAGTGGAAAAGTATTTTTCGCGCACTGAAGACTTTCTTGGTTGGTTACAATCTCAGTCATAGTTGCACGCAGGTGGTAAACTAAAAAATTATGAAAATTTCTATGATGCTACATTCAAGACTGCGCTGGCTGGCGATTTTACTGGCGGCAATTGCCACCCTAACTCTGTCTGCGTGCACTCCAGCCCGATCGAACTTAGTAAACAGACTCATCGTTCCGACCCCCAGCGGCCCGGCCACCTTCAACTCCCCGTTAAATCAGTCGGCCTACGACATTTTTGGCTATATTTACGATGGACTAATTAACCAAAATGGGTTAACATCAGATTTAGAACCCGGTTTAGCCCAGTCCTGGGAAGTTTCTAAAGATGGCAAAAAGATTGTCTTCACCCTGCGAGAGGGTTTGAAATGGTCGGACGGCGAACCGATGACTACTGATGACATTATCTTCAGCTATGAAAAGATTTATTTCAATGACAAAATTCCTAGCGGTTTGAAAGATACTCTGAGAGTTGGGATGAGTCGCGAATTCCCAAAAGTTAAAAAAATTGACAGCCGCCGCGTTGAATTTTCCGTGGCAGAACCCTTTGCTCCATTTATTAGATATGCTGGGGGAATCCCAATTTTACCAGCTCATATTTTACAGGAAGCTGTCGAAAATACAGATGCAGACGGCAACCCTAAATACCTGACTACTTGGGGCACGGATACTGATCCTAAAAAAATTGTCGGCAACGGTCAGTACCGAATGCTGAGTTATACTCCTAATCAGCGCGTTGTTTTGGAACGAAATCCGTATTTTTGGCGCAAAGATGCTGAGGGAAATGTCCAGCCTTACATCCAGCAAATTGTTTGGCAAATTATCGAAAATACTGACAATCAACTGCTGAATTTTCGATCGGGCGATTTGGATACTCTGAACGTGGAACCGGAAGTGTTTCCCCTGTTGAAACGGGAGGAAAAACGGGGCAAATATACGGTCTTTAACGGCGGGCCGGATACTGGCAGCGTGTTTATGTGTTTCAATCTGAATAAGGGGCGCAATGCTCAAGATCAGCCGTTTGTAGACCCAATTAAGTCTCGGTGGTTCGCGACTAAGGAATTTCGGCAGGCGATCGCCTACGGCATCAACCGATCCGCCATGACTAACAATATCTATCGCGGACTGGGCGCGCCCCTACATTCCCCAATTCCGGCGCAAAGCCCGTTCTACCTGTCCCCAGAACAGGGATTGAAAACTTACAGTTACGATCGGCAAAAAGCCAAAGAGTTACTGTTAAGTGCTGGTTTCAAGTATAATAGTAACGAGGAATTGTTGGATGCTGAAGGCAACAAGGTGCGGTTTACTTTGTTGATGGCAGCAGGTAAAAAAGTCCGGGAACAAATGGCAACGCAAATTAAGCAAGACTTGGGCAAACTGGGGATGCAAATTGATACGCAGTTCCTGAGTTTTAACACTTATGTGGAAAAGCTGCGTCTGACGCGGAATTGGGATACTTACCTCGGCGGTTTTACGGGAGGTACTGAACCGCACAGCGGCTACAATATTTGGTCTGTTAACGGCACACTGCACAGTTTCAACCAGGGCCCGCAAGCCGGAGAACCGCCGATTAAGGGTTGGAAAGTTGACGACTGGGAGCAGAAAATCGATGACCTTTACGTGAAAGCTTCCCAAGAGCTTGATGAGGCTAAGCGCAAGGAAATTTATGGGGAGACGCAGCGGATTATAGCGGAACAAGTGCCGTTTATCTATATGGTGAATCCGCTGACTTTTGAGGCGGTGCGCGATCGCGTTTCGGGAATTCGCTACAGTGCCCTCGGCGGTGCTTTCTGGAATTTGTACGAACTGAAAATAACAGAATAGTCAGCAGTCAGCAGTCATTAGTTATTAGTCATTAGTCAGCAGTCATTAGTCATTAGTCATTAGTTAGCAGTCATTAGTTATTAGTTTATGGAACCTAAAATTTTACAGAAGTTACTCGAATCTGTCGCGGCCGGCGATGTTAGTCCGATCGCCGCTTTGGATAAATTAAAGCATTTTGACTTTGAACAAGTCGGCGATTTTGCCAAAATTGACCACCACCGCACTTTAAGAACGGGTTTTCCTGAAGTAATTTGGGGCCCAGGGAAAACGCCCGACCAAATTGTTGAGATTATCGAGGCGATGCGCGGGCGAAATTCGGCGGTGATGGCGACACGAATCGAACCGGAAGTTTTCGAGCAATTGCAACAAAAAATACCCGATTTGTGCTACTACCAAAAGGCTCGAATTTGTGCAATTTCTCCTAATTCCCCAAATCCGCAGCATCCGGGTACTGTGACTATTATCAGTGCGGGAACGGCGGATTTGCCTGTAGCGGAAGAGGCGGCAATTACTGCGGAACTTTGCGGTTTTCAGGTGCGACGTTTGTGGGATGTCGGAGTTGCCGGTATTCACCGCTTGCTGAGCAACCGGCACGTGATTGCTGACGCTGATGTGTTGATTGCGGTTGCGGGTATGGAAGGTGCTTTGGCGAGTGTGGTTGCGGGTTTGGCAGATTGTCCGGTGATTGCTGTGCCGACGAGTGTGGGTTACGGCGCGAGTTTTGGCGGGATTGCTCCTCTTTTAACTATGCTCAATTCTTGTGCGGCTGGTGTGGGTGTGGTGAATATTGATAATGGATTTGGCGCGGCGATTTTGGCTTGTCAAATTCTCAGAAGTGCTGGCAGAGTGGGGAGAATCGGAGAGGGGGAGAATCGGATAGAGGGGGAATAGTTACAAACCCCCTCTCTCAGATAAGACTAAAGCCAACTGTCACAGGACGATCGATTTTTAGGGTGCATCTTGCACCATTCTCAAGAACAGGCAAGATGCCTGTTCCACAAAGAGTGAGTTTTCTTGTGGGGAGTAGGGGTTGGGCAGGAGAGCCCGCGCAAGATGCCTGTTCCACAAAGAGTGAGTTTTCTTGTGGGGAGTAGGGGTTGGGCAGGAGAGCCCGCCCGTAAAAAACCTAATTGAAAATGGTGCAACATCTCAGGTGCTTGACATACTCCCCTGCCTAAAGGCGAGAGGATTCTTAACACTTCATCGACCAATGCTACCGAAGTAGTCTTACGAGCGCCTCCATGTTCATTTTAAGTCGTGGCAATGCCCTATCCCGACTATATGTATCGTTTTGTTTGAAAAACATTAACAATACTTTGTTTTGCTTCCAGGTTGGATTTTAACCATTGCCCTTGGGTCTTTCCCTATTACTGGATCAGTCCCGGTTTCAACTCAAGATGAGTATATATCGCTGCAATCTTAGGTGGGGATTTCAACCAATTAAACTATAGCATAAAGCCGTCCTAAAAGGACGGGGCTTGCATCCCATTTTCTCGGTCAGACTCCGTTATTGAAATATTCTTGAAGATTTCGGGTAGTAGAGCACCTTACTATATATGCCAGTGGCGTCCAGGACGGCCAGACTCGGAGGTTGAAACCCCGTCTAAACTTGCCTCTCGTCCCAGCAGAGGGCGACTAAAAAATACAGGAGGTATTATTAAAGCCGGGTTTGATATTACTTGCTGCCCAGCCAAATGGGATAAGCAGAAGAATCCTCAGCTTTTAACTTTTGCGCCTGATAACTCTTGCTAGTCCAAGTAGCAACTGTTTGCAGGCTTTCTGTCAAAGAACTTTCGCTGCCAAACGTTTCAAATCCCAAAGTCCACCACGCGCTGCCGTTAATGTTCAACTGAGTAAGTTCCACGGTGCAGCCTTCAGGAATTGGGGCTTCTACTGGCACTGACCTTACCGCACCCGACTCCGAAACTTGATAAAGACGCTGCGCTCGCTTTTTCTTGACTGCCACCCACTTTCCTGTCGCTATAATATCCGCCGGTATCGGCGCCATCGTGTCCGCACAAACCCACTTCAGCCACTTTTCGGCTTTGCCTTCCCAGCGGTTGCCGAACTGCATCATCCCCAACTCTCCCTGACGCCACTTTACCTCCAAGGTTTTCCCGCGTAGCTTCACTCCCAAGTAGTCGCAGCTTGGTACTAGCAAATATATGTCTTCCCGCTCTTCAGGAGGCGAAAGATACCCGCCGAGACTCTCGCTTCCAAACCATTGATTGATAGATTTTGGCAGTGCACCGCTATAAAACCACCGCATTTCCAGACTGGCCCGCATAAATTTTTCCTCCGTTCCACAATTTTCGTCAAACCCAGACTGGATTTGCCATACACCATCGACTTTTGTGCCTCTCCACTCTATCCTCCCCCCTCTGGGGCCCAGAGTCTACCCACAGTCATACCATTTTAGATTTTAGATTTTAGATTTTAGATTTGGGAAAGACATACTATATAAGGGTTTAGAGCTTGCCTACAGTTGCATTTTTTTTATAAACTGGTGTCAGATCGGGGAATTTAAAAAAAATTTCTCACAATCCTTTACATATCTTCACAAGTCTGTTACATTTAGTTACAGTACACTAAAAACCATTTAGGAAAAAAAACATGAGTAATCGAGGCTTAATGCTGGACGACCAAGGCAAAATGAACAATTTTGCGATCGAGCCGCAAGTATACGTCGATGACGAACCCCGCACCGGCTTTACCCCCTACGCCGAACGCTTAAACGGCCGCCTTGCCATGATTGGCTTTGTTTCTCTCTTGGCTTTAGAAGTTTCGACCAAGCACGGGCTGATTAGCTGGCTGACTCACCTGTAATGATTTTGTTAACAATTAAACTATATGGCTATGGATCGCTGGCGTTACACAAACAGCGATCCATAGCTTAACTATTTTTAGGGGCAAGGTTTGGTGAGACAATTAAAATTAAATATTTTTGTTTTACTCTACCCGTAAAAAGAATGCTCAAACGAATTGCGGCAATACTTCTGGTGGTTCTAAGCCTCACCTTGACCGGTTGTGTGTCTAAAGTCACCGGGCTCAAAAGCTACGTTGATACTGGCGATGGCTATCAATTTCTCTATCCTAACGGCTGGCTGCCGATCGCGGTTTCTAACGGGCCCGATGTGGTGCTCCGCGATTTGATTCAGCAAACCGAGAACGTCAGCGTGGTAATCAGTCCAGTCGCGAAGGACAAAACTCTGGCGGATTTGGGAACGCCGACGGATGTGGGATACAAGCTCAGCAAAAGTGCGATCGCCCCGAGTGATTCCGGCCGCGAAGCTGAATTAGTCAATGCAGAAGCTCGTGAATCGCGATCGAAAAACTATTACATTTTAGAATACGCCGTTAAGTTGCCAAACCAAGAACGCCATAACTTAGCGAGTGTAGCAGTCAGCCGCGGCAAACTTTTTACGCTTAACGTTTCCACTACCGAAGAACGCTGGCCAAAGGTAAAAGAAGCTTTTGAGAAAGTTGTTAAATCTTTCTCTGTTTATTAGGGCATGGGGCATGGGGCATGGGGCATGGGTTAGTTGCCAACTGACCACTGACAACTGTCAACTGACGGCTGACAACTGACAACTGTCAACTGTCAACTGTCAACTGTCAACTGTCAACTCACTTCTTAACTTATGAAAATTCCAACTTTTGTATTAGCTTCAGCTTCTCCTGCGCGCCGCCGCCTGCTAGAAAATGCCGGCATTCAAGCTGTGATTTGCCCCAGCGACTTTGATGAAGGGCAAATACAAATGAAAGATGCCACTAATTTAGTGCAGGTGTTAGCAGAGGGAAAAGCTGAGGCTGTGGCTAAGTTTTTACTGGCTAATTCTCACCCCCAAATCCCCAATCCAAAAGCGTGTTTGGTGTTGGGATGCGATTCAATTTTGCTCATAGATGGCGAAATTCACGGCAAACCCAAGGATGCGGAAGAAGCAATCTCGCGCTGGCAGAAAATGCGCGGTAAGGTGGGCGAATTGTATACGGGTCATGCTTTAATTGATACTAGATTCGATGACTTTGATGAGGCAAGGTCGCGATCGGTCATTCGCTATCAAGTTACAAAAGTTCATTTTGCGGAAGTTACCTCGCGCCAAATTGCGGCTTACGTCGCTACCGGAGAACCCTTGCAATGTGCAGGCTGTTTTGCACTGGAAGGTAAAGGCGGCTTTTTTGTGGAAAAAATCGAAGGATGTCACACAAATGTGATCGGTTTGAGCTTACCTCTGCTGCGGCAAATGCTCACCGCAATGGGATATGATGTGGCGGATTTATGGTCTTGAAATCCCGAATTGGGAAACGAATGAAATGGTTTGTAGTCAGGGCTTTAGAGCCTCTCTCAGGACTCAAGTGCTTACTACAAACCTATGAGGATTATCCGAGAGCGATCGCCGCATCCGATACAGATATAAACTGAAGTTGATCCGGCGAAACATCCTTCACCAAACCCAAGATATTGCCGGTGCTAGCTTCTCTAATCACCGTCGCCTTAGTATTTAAAATTCTAAAATCAGCCGTTCGATCCTGTCCCGGAGGAAAAGGGCCACTGCTGTCGAAATCTCTAGCATCAGCAACCTTCAACAACCTTTCGCTCAAAACAATATCATTTAGCGTCAATCCAGACGCCAATCCCATTACATCACCTTCAGCCGGATTGTAGTCTAGAATAAAATCTGCCGGGACTATATCTAGAGTAAAATCCGGCTCTGTCGAACCAATTTCCCCCGAAGTTGCTCCCACTTCTCTGCGGAGGACAAATAAATCTGCACCTTCACTTCCCCAAAGTTTGTCAATTCCCGCATCACCAATCAGAGTATCGTTGCCGCTGTTTCCTACTAAATTGTCATTTCCTTGACCGCCTCTAACAAAGTCATTTGCCGTTCCTCCGTAGGCGTAGTCATTGCCTTGATTGCCGCTGAGAATGTCGCTGCCGCATTCTCCGTAAAGTTTGTCAAAACCTTGACCGCCGCGAATAGTATCGCTGCCACAACCTCCGATTAAAGTATCTGTGCCCCTGTTACCGTTCATCAGTTCCGCACCACCGGAACCTCTGACAAAATCGTTACCCTCTAAAGCCCGCAAACCTCCGGGAGTATTCCGCAGAATTCCATTTGCTAATTGAAATGCGTCGTCATTGGGAGTTAAGTCAAAAAAGTTGGGGTCGCTGGCTGGATTTGGCAAGGGCCCTGTGAGTAATTTGGTGTTTGGGGGATCAGCAATAATTGGGTCTGAATTTTCAGCTAATGCTCTAATTTCTCCGAGATTTGTTTCTAACATCCTAATTTTCTCCTTTTTTGATTGACTTTGTTGATATTCTGATTTTACCAAAGGTTCCAATTAAGAAATCTGCGGGAATCTGGGGTTAAAACAATCAAACTGGGATATGATGTGGCGGATTTTTGGCAATCTTAAATATTGTTTAATTTATGTCAGGAATCGGGAGGCAGAGCCTCGCTGATATGTCTTCCCAGGCAGAGCCTGGGAACGAGGATTGAGAGCCTTGTTGTTGTCGGATGGGCGTTTCGTTCCGCCCCTCCGTGCTATGCAGATTAGCCTTGCCCACCAGTTGGTAGTTATCCTAGAGCGATCGTCCCCTCCGATACAGATATAAACTGAAGTTGATCCGGCAAAACATCCTTCACCAAACCCAAGATATTGCCGGTGCTAGCTTCCCGAATCACCGTCGCCTTAGTATTTAAAATTATAAAATCAGCCGTTCGAGGAATTCCCGGAGGAAAAGGCCCGCTGCTGTCATAATCTCTGGCATCACCAATTGTTAAAAACCTTTCGCTCAAAACAATATTATCTCGCGTCAATCCACCCGTCAATCCAATTACATCACCTTCAGCCGGATTGTAATCGAGAATAAAATCGGCAGGCACTTCATCTACATCAAAATTGCCACTAGGAGGCGGTTGAAGCGAACCAATTTCCCCCGAAGTTGCTCCCACTTCTGTGCGGAGCACAAACAAATCTGCGCCTTCACTTCCCCAAAGTCTATCAATTCCAGCATCACCGATTAGAGTATCATTTCCACTCTCTCCTACTAAAGCATCATTCCCTTTACCGCCCCGCATAAAGTCATTGGCCGTGCCTCCATAAACGTAGTCATCACCTTGATCTCCGCTGACAAAATCGCTGCCACATTCTCCATAAAGAATGTCAAAATCTTGGCCGCCGCGAATAGTATCGCTGCCACAACCCCCGATTAAAGTATCTGTGCCGCTGTTACCGTTCATCAGTTCCGCACCACCTGAACCTCTGACAAAATCGTTACCAGCTAAGGCCCGCAAACCTCCGGGAGTATTACGCAGAATTCCATTTGCTAATTGAAATGCGTCGTCATTGGGAGTTAAGTCAAAAAAGTTGGGGTTGCTGGCTGGATTTGGCAATGGCCCGGTGAGTAATTTGGTGTTTGGGGGATCAGCAATAATAGGGTCTGAATTTTCAGCTAATGCTCTAATTTCTCCGATATTTGTTTCTAACATCCTAAGTTTCTCCTTTTTTGATTGACTTTGCTGACATTCTAATTTTAACAAAGGTTCTAATTAAGAAATCTGCGGGAATCTGGGGTTAAAACAATCAAATTACTGTCAAACTTGCCGGAGCTGTTATTCAACAAGCCTAGCTTATTGACACCGATCGGCTCGTCCAAATCCGCAAATATTTTGAACTGTGCACCAATAATTCTGGGGATCGCGTACTCTATTACCCGTCAGCAGTCAGCGTGGGAAAACCCAGAGACTGCTAATTGTCATGAAACCTTGAATTAAGTCCGGAATAATTAATATGCTAGACACTGCGATCGAATCTATTCAAGCCAGAGAAATCCTCGACTCCCGTGGCCGCCCCACCATTGAAGCTGAAGTTTACCTAGCCAACGGTGTTGTCGGACTCGCCCAAGTCCCCAGCGGCGCGTCTACAGGCTCTTTTGAAGCCCACGAACTCCGCGACGACGACAAAAGCCGTTATGGTGGCAAAGGAGTCCTAAAAGCCGTCGCTAACGTCGAACACAAAATTGCCCCCGCTTTGGCTAATCTAGATGCGATCGACCAAGCGCTGGTAGACAAAACCATGATTGATTTGGACGGTTCCCCGAACAAATCCCACCTCGGCGCAAATGCCATTCTCGGAGTCTCCTTAGCCACAGCAAAGGCGGCCGCCGAGACTTTAGGACTCCCCCTTTATCGCTACTTGGGCGGGCCCTTGGCGAACGTTTTGCCCGTGCCTTTGATGAACGTGATCAACGGGGGTTCTCACGCTAACAATAATGTGGACATTCAAGAATTTATGATTGTCCCTGTGGGTGCGCCCTCTTTTAAAGAAGCTTTACGCTGGGGTGCAGAGGTATTTGAATCCTTGAGTAAAGTCTTAAAAGCTGAGGGTTTGCTGACTGGTGTGGGTGATGAAGGCGGTTTTGCGCCTAATCTTAAATCCAATCAAGCAGCTTTGGATTTGTTGATTGCAGCTATTGAAAAAGCTGGCTACAAACCGGGTGAACAAGTTGCTTTGGCTTTGGATGTTGCTGCTAGCGAATTTTACAAAGATGGGCAGTACACTTACGACGGTGTGGCTCATTCGCCTGCAGAATTAATCGATTATTTGGATGGTTTGGCCAGTCAATATCCGATTGTTTCCATTGAAGATGGTTTGCATGAGGACGATTGGGAAAGTTGGGTAGCGCTGACGCAGAAAATGGGCAGCAAAGTTCAATTGGTGGGTGACGATTTGTTTGTTACTAATCGGACGCGGCTGCAGAAAGGAATTGATTTGAAAGCTAGCAATTCGATTTTGATTAAGCTGAATCAAATTGGTTCTTTGACAGAGACTTTGGATACGATCGACCTGGGCAAGCGGAACAGCTATCGATCGATCATCAGCCACCGTTCCGGTGAAACTGAAGATACCACCATTGCCGATTTAGCCGTAGCGACTCGCGCCGGTCAAATCAAGACTGGTTCTTTGTGTCGCAGCGAACGAGTTGCCAAATACAACCGTTTATTGCGGATTGAAGACCAATTGGGCGATCGGGCAATTTATGCTGGGTCGATCGGTTACGGGCCTAAATAACACTTGGTAATCGGGCATGGGGCATCTGACAATTTTAGATTTTAGATTTTAGATTTTAGATTGAAGAATTGATTAGTAACTTGAATCTAAAATTAACAATCAGAAATCTAAAATCGGATGGGCATCGGGCATCGGCAATTTACATCCTGTAGGGGCGGGTTTTACCAGAAATAATTGCCTAAAACCAACAATCTCGTAAACCCGCCCCCACCAATTACCAATTACCAATTACCAATTGCCCAATGCCCCATGCCCAATTCTCAATTAAGGATAGAAAGCCAATTGTGGCAAACCCAAAGTTTCTTCCCAGCCCATCATCAAGTTCATGCACTGGATGCCTTGGCCGGCTTGTCCCTTAATTAAATTGTCGATCGCCGACAGCACAATCACCCTATCAGTACGCGGATCGACTTCGATGCCGATAAAACAAAGATTCGTACCGCAAGCCCATTTTGTTTGCGGATAAACCCCAGCCGGTAACACTTTTACCCAAGGACAATTGCGGTAAAAAGCGCTGAAAATCGTGATTAAATCTTCCCGCACCAAACCCGGATCACGCAAAGTTGCGTAAACAGTCGCCAGAATTCCCCGCACCATCGGAATTAGGTGAGGAGTAAACTGAACTTTAATATCATGTCCCGCTAAATCGCTGCAAATTTGCTCGATTTCTGGCGTGTGGCGGTGGCGCCCAACGCCGTAAGCGCCCAGAGAACCCTCTGCTTCAGCCAACAAGAGATTAACTTCGGCTTTGCGGCCCCCTCCCGAAGCACCGGATTTGGCGTCGATAATTGCTGTTTCTGGCACGATGAGACCTTGTTTGAGCAAAGGGGCCAGGGCTAACAAACTAGCAGTGACGTAGCAGCCGGCACAGCCTACTAACTGAGCGTCTTTAATTCGATCGCGATACAATTCTGGCAAGCCGTAAACAGCCGTTGCAGCTAAAGCAGAGTCCGATCGCTCGCCACCGTACCAAGCTTTGTAAGTTTCCAGATTTTCAAATCTGTAGTCAGCCGACAAATCCAAGACTTTGCAGCCTTTTTCTATCAGCGTCGGTGCCATTTTGCAAGCTAAACCGTTTGGCAGCGACAGAAACACAACTTCGCATTTTGCCGCTATTTGGTCTAGGTCGATCGCCTCGACTGTCAAATCAATGCAGTTAGTCAGGTGCGGATAAAGGCTGGAATAAGGTTTTCCTGCACTGCTATCCCCGCCCAAATAAACTACTTCAGCCGCCGGGTGGTCCGCCAGCAGTCGCACAAGTTGCACGCCGCCGTACCCTGAAGCGCCGATAATTCCTACAGGCACACGTCCAACATCTCCCATTTTCCTTTATCCCCTCAGCCGTTGAAGTCAAAAACGCTTGAACTTTTGCTGCATTGTAGTACCAAACGCCAACTTTGGTGGCAAAGAATTGTGTTGTTTTTTTTTTGAGGTGCATTTTTGTTAATTTTCGGCTGTTTGACCGATCGCCAAAACCCTAAAATTAACAAACGGATGTGCGATCGTGCTATAAAAAAACTTACCTTAACCCCTCCACAAACCGGAGATTAACATTTTTCGCTCGAAGCTCGAATCTCGAAGCTCAACATCCATCCGTTAAATCTGTTAAATCTTGTACACGGCTTTGTTGCCGAACGAACAATGGGCATAGTTGTAGAGTGTTGATAGAAATTGCACAGCTAAAGGCTGAAAGTATTGATAAATGGTAAGTATATGATAGTTGTAGAAAACGTATCAAAACAGTTTGGCAGTTTCCAAGCACTCGATCGAGTCAGCTTAAAAATTGAATCGGGTTCCCTAGTCGCATTGCTGGGCCCGTCTGGTTCCGGCAAGTCTACACTGCTGCGGCTGATTGCCGGTTTAGAAATGCCCGACTCTGGCAAAATCTGGCTGACAGGCCAAGATGCGACCAATACTAGCGTCCAAGACCGCAAAATTGGGTTCGTGTTTCAGCACTACGCGCTATTCAAGCACATGACAGTGCGAAAAAACATCGCTTTCGGGATGCAAATTCAGAAAACACCGCCCGCGAAAGTCAAATCGCGGGTAGAAGAATTGTTGAATTTAGTGCAATTGGCAGGATTGGGCGATAGATACCCGTCGCAACTTTCAGGAGGCCAGCGGCAGCGGGTGGCCCTCGCCAGAGCCCTGGCTGTGGAACCGAAAGTGTTACTGCTAGACGAACCTTTTGGAGCTCTCGATGCCAAAGTTCGCAAAGATTTGCGCGCTTGGTTGCGGCGACTGCACGACGAAGTTCACGTTACCACAGTCTTTGTGACGCACGATCAAGAAGAAGCGATGGAAGTTGCCGATCGCATTACAGTAATGAATAAAGGTAAAATCGAACAAGTAGGCACACCAGCAGAAATTTACGACAATCCAGCGAGTGCTTTCGTAATGAGTTTTATCGGTCCAGTCAATGTATTGCCTAGCAGTTCAAGAATGTTTCAAGACAACGGCTTTGACTCCGCCAACCCAGAGATTTTCTTGCGCCCTCACGACGTAGTAATTGAAACTACAGAAAATAGTGCAACAGTGCCTGCCAGAATCAGTCGCTTGATTCATTTGGGATGGGAAATTCAGGTAGAATTAACCTTAGATGACGGTCAAGTAGTAAACGCTAATTTGACTAGAGAAAGATTCGATAGCTTGAACTTGCAGCCCCAGCAAAGAGTGTTCGTAAAGCCGAAAGATGCCAAGTCCTTTCCACTTTTTTATTCCATCTAAGGATCGCTAATTAAATAATTTACACTCTTGAAAGTGGGTTGGGCGTCCCGCCCGCCCTTTCTGGACGGGCGGGACGCCCATCCCACAAGAACCATCAAAATTCTAAGTTATTTAATTCTCATTCCTAAGAGCAAGTCTGAAAACTAAAGCTAAATTTAGATTGGATACGGCCTTTCAAAGGAGGTGGCGTGGTGCGGTGTCTCTACAAAAAAAATTCTAGGGACACCGCACCGCGCCGTGTCCCTAATCTTTTCTACTAACAACTGTCCGCTGACTACTGCGCGCTGAGTTAGTCTTTAACTTTGCTGACAGCTTTTTTGACTTGTTGCTCAAAGGATGTAGCTTGTGTATTGGAAGGATTTTTCATTTTTTCAATGTCAGCGTCTCCCTGAACTTCGTTGGGCCCTTTGCTGGCTTTTTCTTGAGTTTCTTCCAAGGACATCGGTTTTTTCAGGACAACTTCTTGAGATTCTTTTTCGATACCCAAAAGTTGGTCTTCACCTTTGGTGGGGCTGCTGGTAATGGCAAAAGCCGGGAAAGCATTAGACACAAACATCAAGGCACAAAAACAAACAGCTATTAAAGTGCGAACTAAACGCTTGGCAGGGAGGTTAAAGCTGATAAAAGACATACACAATTTCTCCGTTTTTACAATTTTTAATTGCTGAGATTGTTAACAGGCTGAAGCTCACTCAAATTCTGCACAATCTTTTACTCAAGTTTGATAAAAGCAACCGTTGCTTTTTTTCAAATTGAGCTAACATATAATATTTAGCTGAAAAAGCTGGTAGTTGAAATCCTTCTCAGGGAATATTTCTAGATGACGGGCGTGGGTCGCCCCAAGAAATTTATGTAAAAGGCACTTGTGTAGAATCAAAAAAATTCTACATAAGTGCCTTCGGATGCGCCTCACATAGCGGTATAAATCTCAGTAACTGGTTTGATCGTGGGGTGGCGGCGGGTTTATTTAGCCTGTTTGCAATGTGAGAGGGCGCTTGAGTCAACCCGCAGAGCGATTTGTTGAAAATGTTGCAAGATATTAAGATGCGCCCGACTATCCACTGACTAATGACTAATGACTAATGACTAATGACTAATGACTAATGACTAATGGCTGCTGCTGTCGCACGGGAACTTGACATTTTGCTAGATAAGTTTTAATTTCTCCTACACTGAGTTGCCCGTAATGCAGCAGGGAAGCCAGCAGTGCAGCTTCTGCTTTGCCCTCAGTCACGGCTTCGTAGATGTGGTGACAGTTGCCGGCGCCGCCGGAAGCAATGACGGGAATTTCGACAATTTCGGCAATGCTTCGGGTTAATGCCAAATCGTAACCGGCTTGAGTGCCGTCCGAGTCCATGCTTGTCACCAGAATTTCGCCGGCGCCGCGCTGTTCGGCTTCTTTGGCCCAGGCGATCGCATCTTTGCCGGTATTTTCTCGCCCTCCGCGCACGTACACGTCCCAACCAGGATTATCTGCGTCTTGCCGTTTGCGAGCGTCGATCGCCACTACAATGCACTGATTACCAAATCGATCGCTCGCTTTGTCAATTAAACTCGGATCGCGCACCGCCGCCGAATTAATACTCACCTTATCCGCGCCCGCCCTCAACAAACTTTTAATGGTGTCTAAGGATTGGATGCCGCCGCCCACCGTCAAAGGGATAAATACTCGATCGGCCGTGCGGTACACCACATCGATCATAATATTCCGGTCTTCGTGAGTCGCCGTAATGTCCAGAAACACCAACTCATCAGCACCCGCATCATTGTAAACCTGAGCCATTTCTACTGGATCGCCAGCATCCTGAAGATTGACAAAATTGACACCTTTGACCACGCGACCGGCTTTCACATCCAGACAAGGTAAAATTCTTTTCGACAACATACAATTCTCTTCCAATTTAACTTACTCGGCGGGAAGTCCCCCGCTATAACTGTACTCATCTTAGCGGTGGAATGAAAGCCAGGGTTATTTTTTGCCGTCCTGTTTGCGGTCTTGACTCCTAGCTGGAAAACGAGTTAGACAGGCAAGAAATAACCAATCTCTCAGCTATCACAAGACGGTAACAATAAATAAAATTCGTTTTAAAAATTTGATAAATCATCATAAATGTCGCAACGATTGCCACAACCAAGCCGTCAATCGATTTTAGATTTTAGATTTTAGATTTTAGATTTTAGAATTGAAGCATTAACCCCACGGAGAAATTCGGGGGGCAAGTTTCATCGGATACAGATTTTTTATTTCTGGGTCCTGAGTCTGCTTTCGGAATGAATCCGGGGGCTTGTATCCTGGATGCTTTCGGTCAAAAGCGAGATATAGGCCATTTAGCAGCTTACTCTAGCATAGAGGATTTTTACTCTTAGTGGTTCCCTCGGCTCCTTACCACCACTTAATCTCAGAACAACAGAACTTAATCAGTCCGATTCGGGGTCTGCTAAAAAATTATTAATATTATTCAAAACGTTTCTGCTGGAATAAACTTTGACACGCCACAGCTTCTTGCTGTTTTGCCCGATTTCTTAAAAATCGCTGCTCGTCATAAGAATGGCGATGTAAAATAGGCACTTTTCTAAAAATAGTTTTTTACAGTGCAATTATGCTCACTGGTTTTACTTTGGGAGTATCACTTCTGCAGGCAGTATAAGAGTAAAAGTAGAACCCTTACCCACCTCGCTTTCAACCAACGTATCTCCACCCATAATCCGAGACAAATTTCTAGTAATTGCTAATCCTAATCCAGTCCCCCCATACTCTCGTGTAGTTGAAGGATCAGCCTGGGTGAATGGTTGAAACAGTTTTTCCATTCGTTCTGGAGCTATGCCAACGCCAGTATCACTTATCTTAAATAAAATATAGGGAATGGCTGATTTCTGTTCTTCTCCATCGGCTATTCCAGATTTTCTATATCTTTTTTCTACCTTAATAGTAATTATGCCTTTTTTTGTAAATTTGCTGGCATTACTAAGCAGATTAAATAAGCTCTGACGTACCTTAGTTAAGTCGGTCTTCATATCTCCCAAATTGGGTTCACAGTTAACTACCAATACATTAGCATTCTTCTCCACCAGTGGCTTAATCATGGTGATGACTTCCCTAATTAAATCTGAGATATCAACGGTTTCTAAGTAAATTTCAACCTTCCCCGATTCAATTTTCGACAAGTCAAGAATGTCGTTAATTAGTCCAAGTAAATGTGTGCCTGCACCGTTGATTTTTTTCAGGTCAGGGATAAAAAATTTTTGATCTAAATCTTCGGCTTCTTCTTGCAACATTTCGCTATAGCCAATAATCGCATTGAGAGGGGTGCGGAGCTCATGGCTCATGTTAGCGAGAAACTGGCTTTTGGCAATGTTGGCTGCTTCGGCTGCTTCTTTAGCTGCTAATAATTCTACAGTGCGTAATTCCACTTTTTCTTCTAGCAGTTGCTTCTGTTGTTCGAGTTTTTTAGTTAGATGATATAATTTTAAATGAATTCTAATCCTCGCTAAAACTTCTTCACTTTGGAAAGGCTTAGAAATATAATCTACGGCTCCTACAGATAATCCATTGACTTTATTATGTGAATCCGATAAAGCACTTAAAAATATTATGGGAATTTCGCAGGTTAAGGGATTGGCTTTCAATCGCCGGCAAGTCTCAAAGCCATCAATACCGGGCGGCATCATTATATCTAATAAAATTAGTTCGGGCGGATGATATTCTACTTGTTCAATCGCAGTTTCACCATCAAGAGCAACGGAAACTTGATAACCCACGTCGGTCAATATGTGGGCTAGAACTTCTAGGTTATTGGGATTATCATCTACAATCAAAATAGATTGATTTTCTGAGTTTTCAGTCATACATAACTTACTGGGGATGGGATACATAAATTTACAACTTTTTTGGGGCTAGGGAGTATTTAGGTATTGCTCTATGTAAGTTCGCACCTGTTTTAGCTTGAAAGCTTTAGCAAATTCGCGCAGATGTTGAATAAAAGGGATAAACTGCTTGTCTATCAGTTCAATCCTCGTCAACTCTTGTAGTAAATCGTTAATCAATCCCTTACGACTAAGATTATACAATATTAGCAAGTCCTCATGCGAAGGTGGCACAATCTCAACCACTTCTTTGGTCAATTCTCTTGTGCTTGGCGGTTGTAATTTCTCTTCATATATCCATTCTAATTTCAGGAGGGATTTGATCGTATTTAACAGGCTATGAGCTTCGATAGGTTTGGGCAAAAATTCATTAGCTCCAATCTCTATACTTTTTTGCAGATCGGACTCGAATACACTGGCTGAAGACACGATCACTGATAAATTAGCAAATGATGGTAATTTTCGCAAAGTTTTAACCATTTCATAGCCATCCATAATCGGCATAACAATATCAGTAATCACCAGATTTGGTTGAACCTCAGCAATTTTATCAAGTCCTTCCTGGCCATTTTCAGCCTCATAAAGTATAAATCCAATAGGGCTGAGTAAATTGACAATAACAGAACGGTTTTCCCAACGGTCATCTACTACTATAACTTTGGGCTTATCGCCCTTAAAACCAATAATAACGCCCTGCTCTGAAGTTTTAGAATTTTTTGCCCATTCCTTAGCTTCGGGTAAATCTATCTCAAACCAGAAAACACTACCTTTGCCTAATTCACTTTCAACTTCCAAGGTACTGCCCATCATATCAACAATGTTTTTGCTGATAGCTAATCCTAGTCCAGTCCCTTCTGATTGCTTCTTCATATTACCAGACTGCTCAAAGGGCAAAAAGATATTTTTAACATGATCGCTCGCTATCCCAATTCCAGTATCTTCCACTTGAAACATAACTCGATATAAAGGTCGTTCCCTGACCTCATCTTCCAAGAGTTTTGATTTAATTATAAATTGCACGCTACCTTGAGCCGTAAACTTAATAGCATTGCCTAATAAGTTAATCAATACCTGTCGCAAGCGTTTTTCATCCGCAAAAATGCAAACTGGGAGTTGACCTTCGATGGTATAGATAAAATCAATTCCCTTTTGATCTGCCCTAATTCGACAAATTTCAACGACTGCTTGCAGAAAAGCGGGAAAATGAAAATCTGTAGGATATATTTCCATTTTTCGGGCCTCGATTTTAGAAAAATCAAGGATATCGTTAATCAGAGTCAGTAGGTGAGATCCACATTGGTTAATAATATTAATTCCTTTTTGATCTGACTCAACTATGTGTTTCGAGCGCTGGAGAATTTGGGCATATCCTAAGATACCATTGAGAGGTGTCCGCAGTTCGTGGCTCATATTAGCCAGAAACTCGCTCTTAGCACGGTTAGCTGTATCGGCAACTTCTTTCGCTTGTTTAAGCTCTACAGTTCTATCTTCAACTCGCAGTTCCAATTCCTCATTAGTTTTCGCAAGCGCGGCAAAAGATTCGCGGACTTGCTGAGCCATTTTGTTAAATAAATATCCCAAACGACCCAATTCATTTTGGCGGTTTACATTAACTTGAACATCAAGATTTCCCGCAGCAATACTCTCCGTTGCAGCCATTAATTTATTGAGTGGTGTAGAAATTTCTCGACGTAAAATTAAGAACACAATAATAATTTCAATCAGTAATGCACTGAGCCCTAGCACTAGAATCATGCGAGCAGTAGCTAAGGCTTCTTGGGTTAGCAGAGATTTGGGGAAAACTGTGACTAAGTACCAATTTGGCTCATCAATTCTAGTAATACCCAAGTATTCATCATAGTCAGGATTGTCAATAATCATATTTTCCTGTTTATGACTGGTGACTAAATCATAAATTCGTCGCAGATGAGCATCTCCAGATTGGGCGATGGAGAATTGTCCATTTCCTTTTTGAATACTTTGCATAAGTTCTGGGTGAGCTACTAGCCGCCCATCGGCTCGAAAAATCATGTTGTATGTGCCTTTGAGTCCTTCATTAATAGTCCGTTTCTGCAAATCATCTATTAAAATATCATGCCCGATTGTAGCAATATGCTTGCCATCTACATCTAATGGTGTCACACAGGATGCCATCCAAGCTACAGCTACTTGGTCGTAATAAATGCCTGTCCAGACTGTTTTGCGTTCTGGATTATAGATAGGGCGGGTAATTTGGAATGACTCATCATCTGTGACGCGGAAAGATTCATTAGAAGGTGCTTTGAGGACCCAGGGATACTGGTGCATATATATGATAATACCATTCTCAGGAATTTGCGTATAGGTGTTAGCTAAGCGATTGCGCCATGCTGGGCCATAAGCATTTATTGTTTTATAGAAAGCAACTATTCGTCGCTGCATTTCAGTATCAAAAATGACATTTTTTCCTAAGAATAATCCCGCAGTTTTTTCTTTTTGAAATAGTTCAGGGCGATTCCGAATTGAGCCATCTGGATATCTGACAAAGTTTTCATCGAATTCAGCTTGAGGATCGCGATTTGCTTCTGCTTTTAGTTGCTCTAATAAAGCTTGTTTGAGCAACTTATGGTTGTCTTCCGCTAAGGTAAATATTGCTCTTTCGCGTTTGGATCGTAATTCCATGTATTGCTCTAACTGCGTGAGTGAATTAGCAGTAATCCGTGAGATTATTTGAAAATAGCTAATAGCTGTGGAGGCGATAACAACCATCCCCATACCCAAGGCTATCTTCAAGAGTGTTTGTTTGGTCAGCGACTCTGGGGGTCTATTTCTGTTGTGGCGAGTTGGGGAGAGGAGAGAGTCAGACAATTTTAAGTTCGCGAGCCAATTTCTCTTCATTATTATCCTCTACATAACCAAAAATTAAACCAGGTAAAATAACTATTATATAGCATTTTTCAATTAATTCTGTAAGTTTTGGTAGGGTAATTCCCCTGTAGTTAACCCGATCGATGGGCTACGCACGGATCACTACCCTACAAGAGTGGGACAAATCATTTAGTTTTACTATATCACAAAAAACCTTGACGATGGAAATAGGATAAATAAGCCTTTAATACGGAATCATTAATGGGAGGACAGAGAATATCAGTACCGACAAGTCCATCTTGAGTGTTGCGGTCATCAAACTTTTGACAGACAAAAGATGTTGTCTCGATAAAAGTTTTTGGGCTATTAGATATTTTTTTGACAAAGAGAGAAGCCATCGGAGTTAAAGCATTATCGGGAGACATATTGAGTAGTTTTGCCTGCCACTGCGGGTAAGGAATAGAAGGGAGGGCATAACCAAGGGTGTTAAGATTCAAGATAAGTTGGTTCATCGATAATACATGGGGGCTTAATACATGAAATGTCTTGTTAAGAGACTCGGGTTGATGCGATAAATACCGAATCGCCTGAACTATATAATCCACAGGAGCGAGACTCATCTTGATATCTAATTCAGGGCCATACCCTAATTGAATCAAGCCCTTGATTATCAAACAAATCGTATTACTGAAACGCATACTCCAATAAGCGTCTCTGAATTAACCCCTAAGCTGTTCAGACAATGTGCTAATTGATTGGCTTTATTATTTAATTCTTGATAAGTTATTTGCTCGGTTTTAAAAATAGCAGCAATAGCGTTTGGTGTTTGCCTTACTTGGGATTCTACTAACTTATGAAGGCAGAATTTTTCGATGGCTCTAATTACAAAGCTTGATAAATAAGTTATTACGAACCTAGCTCACGACGCTCTGTAGGATTTTAAGCATTGATTAGGTAGCCATTGCTGGTGCTTTACCGTCTTTATTTTGGTCGCAAAGGCGGTAATCAATGACACCCAACTTTTGGTCGTGGCATAGGCTTACATAATTTACTAGACCTAACTATGTTCATCAGGAACAAAAGGTCAATTTAGGTGAATTTATCACTCCCCTTCCGCAGCCTCAACAGTCACATGGGTTATTTCGAGTTGATGGCGGTGGCTCAATCTCGGATTATTAAGTAAAAATACTGAGAGAATCAGTTATTAAGGATGTCTTCGGTACGATCGGCTGTTCCGGTTGAAATTGGAAGCCTAGACCATAGGGAGTAGTGCACAGAACTCTGGCTCTGCATACCAGGCTACACCCCCTACCCCCCCGCCTAGCTCTACCCTGTACAGACAAGTTGCTCGCTGACCCATATTGGAGAAACGCTGTTTCCTAAAATCTTGATTTCTCGTTTGGCCGAATCAATAACTTAAAATTCAGGAAAATAAGCTTCCTTTCTGAGATTCATGCGAAACTTGGGTTTCAGGAATGGTGTTAAAAGATTTCGGACTTGTGTGTACAGGCTAGCCGCCTAGCCAGAGAGCCATTTTCCCTCTTTTTTCTGGCCCATCAAAATAAATAAAAGTTGTCTTCGCTCCGGGGCAGGCAGTATTATCAGGTACAATCTTGGTAGACAGTCTGTTTTTACGGGCTGCTTTGGTAGATGGAATCATAAATACCTTCGCTCGCTCGATCGAATTTATGGTTGACCACTCCTGGAGGGGCTAGGTGCATCGACGATGGACTAAAAAATCTAAAATCTGAAGTCTCAAATCTCAAATCGGTTAATTTTGTGTCGTTTCTAGGACTGTTGTGACGAGTGCAACCCAATCCACATATGGTACTTCGCACAGAAGGCGGCAATCGCTACTTGCCGCTCTCCGGCAGCAATTGCTGGACAGTAGGGCGGAGCGATGACAATAATTTTGTACTGACAGATCGCTGGATTTCCCGTAATCACGCGATGTTACAGCAAATGGAGACAGGAGAGTTCTACCTGATCGACTTGGGCAGCCGCAATGGTTCCTTTGTCAACGGGCGGCGGGTCAGTATTCCTGTCACTCTCAGAAATGGCGATCGGATTATTTTCGGTCAAACCGAATTGGACTTCTACAACCCAACCGCTGGCCACCGACACGAGCCAATACACGAGACAGACTCTGAAGATTTTACGGCGACTTTGACGGTGCGTAGCCTGATTAGCGTCATGGTAATGGACATCCGAGACTTTACAGTTTTGACTAGGCAGCTAGACGAAACCCTCCTCTCGGAAGTTATCGGCAATTGGTTCCGCAAAGCAGGACAGATCATTCGCGAACACGGCAGTTGGGTGGACAAATACATCGGTGATGCCATCATGGCCGTCTGGTTCCACAAAACCAGCGATGTCAGCAGCGAGGAAATGATGCGGATTTGCCAAGCTTTGAGCGAACTGCACAAGGCAACAGACGAACTCAGCAGCCGTTACCCCCTGCCTTTTCCTTTGCGAGTCGGCGCCGGCATCAATACCGGTTATGCAATGGTGGGAAATTCTGGCAGCAGCGACCGCTCGGACTATACCGCCTTGGGAGATACTGTAAACGCAGCATTTCGCCTGGAATCTTGCACCAAGCAACTCGGCAAGGATATCGCTGTGGGACAAACTACCTACAAATACCTGACGCAATTGGGGGCCCAGGGCGCTTTCGAGCAGCACACTGTTTCTTTGAAGGGTTACGAGAATCCCAGCGTGGCTTACGGCGGTACTTATGCTGACTTGAACGCTTTTCTCAAAAGCAAAGGAAAGAGTTCTCGATAGCTAGAAAATTGGGTGCAGGGCAAAAATTAACCCTTTAAAATGGCAGTCCGAGTTTTTAATTTGGAGTGCCTTTGATAAACTTGCCTGCGATGCTTAAAAAGCCGATTATATCATATATCCTCAGATTTGTCAATACCTAAAGGTAAATTTTATAACAGATATCTGCCTGCTGCGGATTTGTCTGAAAAACTGCATAAGCAAAATGGTAGTCTCTACATAAATGCTGTGTATGAAATTGGGAGACAAAACTTCATGAAACGATTGGGTCGTCTATTGGCAGTATTGGGCTTAGTGCTGGGCTGCTTTGCATGGGCTGGAGACCAAAGCGCGATCGCGGCGTCATTAAGCCGTATCGTCTTGCCATCATCCTCGCTCCTAGCTGTTGAAGCTCCGGCTAGAACCAATCGCGCCGATGAGAAGCTTGCCACAGAATACGGCAAAAAACTTGATTTGAACAACAGCGCCGTCCGGGACTTTCGCCAATATCGAGGGTTGTATCCCACTTTAGCTGGACTAATTATTAAGAACGCTCCTTACGAAAAAGTTGAGGACGTACTCAACATTTCAGGTTTGACGGAAGCTCAGAAAAAAGTGCTGCAAGCTAACTTGGACAAATTCACCGTAACTGATGTCGAATCAGTCTTTATTGAAGGAGACACCAGGTTGAATAACGGTCTCTACGACTAGGTAGCAGCGGGCCTCATTTGAAGGCAGAAGTCATTGGGCAGAAGGCAAACGGCCGAAAGAAAAGATTTTTTTTCTCTTAGGCTGATGACTTCTGCCTTTAATTTATCAAGACTTACTTTCAACCACCATTCGGCAAAAGCCGACCAAAATTCGCTAGATTGAAATCAGCGGGTTCCCCTGATTCATCTAAAATCTAAAATCTAAAATCTAAAATCTAAAATCCCTTGACTGACATTAGTTCAAGTCCCCAGATTCATCTGTAGACTCAATTCTAAAATCTAAAATCTAAAATCTAAAATCTAAAATCGACTGGCGGCAGACTTATGACTGACAAATTTGACGTATTGGTAATAGGTGCTGGCGCGGCCGGTTTGTACACGGCACTTTGCCTGCCAGAACATTTGCAGGTGGGCTTGATCAATAAAAATACCCTGCCTGTTTCTGCCAGCGATTGGGCTCAAGGAGGGATTGCCGCAGTGATCGCCCCTGAAGATTCCGCAGCGCTGCACGTTCAGGATACACTGGCTGCGGGAGCCGGTCTTTGCGATTTAGATGCGGTGAAATTTTTAGTCGAGGAAGCTGGTGCTTGCATTGACTCCCTGGTGAAAATGGGCGTTGCATTCGATCGCACCGGCCCAGATTTAGCCCTCACCCTAGAAGCCGCCCACTCCCGCCGCCGAGTTCTCCACGCCGCCGACACTACGGGCAAAGCCGTTATCAGTACGCTGACAGCAAAAGTATTGAGCCGCAAAAACATTCAACTCGTATCTCCTGCCTTTGCTTTGAGTCTGTGGCTAGACGAAACCGGGCGCTGTCAGGGCATTAGCTCGATTTGCGGTTCACAAGTCAAGTGGCTGCAGGCCAAAGCGGTGGTGCTGGCGACAGGCGGCGGCGGACAGGTTTTTGCTCAAACGACCAATCCGTCGGTAAGTACCGGGGACGGGGTGGCAATTGCGTGGCGCGCCGGGGCGCTGCTGCGAGATTTAGAATTTGTGCAGTTTCACCCGACGGCGCTGAGCACAGCGGGCGCGCCTCGGTTTCTCATTAGCGAAGCGGTGCGGGGAGAAGGAGCTCATTTGGTTGACAGTAAGGGATATCGCTTTGCTTTTGACTCTCACCCCAGCGGGGAACTCGCCCCTAGGGATGTTGTCAGTCGCGCTATTTTCCGCCACTTACAAAAAACGGGGGAACCTCATGTTTGGCTGGATTTGCGCCCGATTGCGGTCGATCGACTGCGCTACAGGTTTCCGAATATTATTCAAGTGTGCGCTGATTGGGGAATTGATATTTTTTCCGAACCGGTGCCGGTGACGCCCGCAGCCCATTACTGGATGGGAGGGATTGTCGCTGACAAGTTTAACCAAACTTCGATTCCGGGTTTGTACGCGGTGGGAGAAACTGCGAGCACGGGGGTACACGGCGCTAATCGGTTGGCGAGCAATTCGCTGCTGGAATGTCTGGTTTTTGGGGCGCAGATGGGACTTTTGCAGCTAGAAGGTGGAAGACCCGAGGCATTCGCCGATCGGTTCGAGGCAGGGGAAATTTGGGAAAAATCGATTTCTGAAAAGGACATTGAGGCGATCGAAAGGTTGCGGGTCGAATTGCCGAATTTGGTGTGGCAGAGTGCGGGAATTTGCCGAGGACAGCGGGATTTGGAAAGTGCGATCGTCCAACTTGAGATTTGGCGGCAAGAATTTGCTTCCTTGCCTTTGAGTCAAACGCTTGATAATTTACAGCCCGGACAAATTATTGATTTTTCCCCTGCTGAGACGGAGAATAGCTCGATTTTGCGAAATTGGGGAGAAGTTGGGAATTTATTGGATATCGGCTATTTAATTGTCAAAAGTGCTGCGTTTCGCACCGAAAGCCGCGGCGGTCACTACCGGGTGGACTATCCTCTCACCGAGCCGAATTGGTGCCGCCATACTTTAATTAACCAATCCAATTGGTACAAATCTCCGCGAATAGAAGATTGAAAATTGATTGAAAATTTGGGGTCAGCGCGTTCCCGTACCGTCACTTTTGGGGCTCCCGTTCGGGTCTGGTTCGTATTGTTGGGGATTTCCCAACCTAGAGGTTGGTGTAACTGTCCCAACTCTGGGGATCTCGCCCGTGCTACGGGCTTTTGTGAAATTGCTAGTTGAGTTGCTGGCAAGTCGAGCCGCATTTGCGGTGCCGACTATATTCACTTGCAGGCAGGCAGCCAGGGTTGCCGTTTTTGTGAGCTGAATCAAAGTACGCATAGTATTCACAGCCTTATTCAAATCATCGCAATATATCCACGTCTGTACCACCTATTATATCTGTCAATTTCCGTATTTCCACTGATATCTTTACATTTACTTTAATTAACTTTCGTAAGTTTACATAATTTTTTTTATATTAAGGCTTTTTGGCGACTTGAATTTGGTTTCAGGTTGTGATTTATTTTAATATTTTGTAACATTTAGATGAGACGGCAAGTTGCTCTCATAAGTTTTATCTTTTGCTAAATCTATCTAATGACAGATGACAGATGAGAGGCTTTTAAATTATGTGATTTTAGATTTCACTACTTTGGACATTTTTTGGAACGGTTTCAAAAAGCTTAGAGGGCTTACAGTCTAAGGAGCGAGCTATTTTTTGAAGTGATCTGCACAGGGGACGCCTGAAATAATATCTCCCTCACGGCCCAATTAGGGTTTGATGTCTAAAAATTGCTCAAATTTTGTCTGAAATAATTGAGATTTTAAATAAAAAAATTGAATAATTACAAATGAGTTATCAATATCGGGGTGGGGACTTTACCTACAGTTGTATTATGTTTTTAACTAATCTTAATTAATAAAAGTGATATTGATTTTTCCCGCGTTCCTTAGCACGATACATCGCAACATCGGCATTCTTAACTAAAATATCTGGCTCTTGACCGTCAATGGGATATAAACCAATGCCAATACTTGTAGTTACAGAAACTGTATGTTCTTCTAAAATAAAAGGCTGCATGATGGCGTCGCAAATTTTTTCCGCTACTTTGGCAGCTTCCTCGCGACCTGGAATTGCGGGCAAAATGACTGTGAACTCGTCGCCGCCCAACCGCGAGATGGTATCGCTGCCCCGCAAGCATTTTTTGAGCCGACTGGCAACTGTTTTTAAGAGTAAATCGCCCACATTGTGTCCGAGAGTGTCGTTGATTGATTTAAATCCATCTAAATCTAAAAACAGTAAAGCTACCAATTCCTGATTGCTGGAGGCTATTTCTAGAGAGGAATGCAAGCATTCGTAGAACATTTGGCGGTTGGGCAAACCGGTAAGAGCATCGTGATAAGCTTGGTGGCTGAGCTCAGCATTTTTTTGTTCTAGGGCATTTTGCCGAAGTTGGCGCTCGGTAATATCTCTAATTGCTCCGACTAAAAATAGGTTGCCGGCAGCATCTTTATGCAGGGATCTTTTAGTCGCAATTAGATGCGTAATTCCGTGAGCGTCAGTAAAATATTCTTCATTTTCTCGCGGCTGGTGAGTTTGAAATACTAATTCGTTTTGCTGCCAAAATATCTCGGCTTCGGCTTGGGGAAATAAATCGTAATCGGTTCGGCAAGTTAAAATTTCTAAAGGATAGCCAATAAACCGACAATATGCCTGATTCAAAACTACGCAGCGGTGATTTCGATCTTTGACAAAAATGGGGTCAGGAATTGTATCGATTAGCGATTGTAAAAATTCTTTAGACCGTTTTAATTCTTCTTGCAAGTGAGCCAGATAACCCACAACAGCAGCACCAGAACCCACAACACTGAGGATTGGAGGAATTAACGGTAGCCACCAACCTGCTAAAAATGCTAAGTATAAACTGGCACTCAGACCTAGACAGATACTTAATAAACAGTAAGCCGATCGACCAAGCGATCGCAAATTCCAACTCACATTTGCTCCCGCCCAAGACCACAGTAAAATCCACAGCAACTCCGCAGCCTCTGGCCAGACATTGATACCCGCGCGCCCGTCCAGGGCTGCACTCAAAATTTGGCTCAAGAAATGAGCCTGAAGCTCAACTCCCGGTATTTGCTGGGGAGGACCAAACCAACCGGAACTGTAAGAATTTTGGTAAAAGTCTTTGAGGCTGGGGGCATTGGAGCCGATCAAGACAATGCGCGATCGTACAAAATCAGCAGGTACTTTGCCAGAAAGCACATCGCCCATCGATGCAGTGCGAAAACTGCCTCGCGGGCCGCGCAGGTTGGTCAAAATTTGATAGCCACGGCTGTCCGATCGAACGTAAGCACCGTCATTCGGTTGAAAAGGCCGAAAAACCCCCTTGCCTAACTGCAAGTATTTAGGATTGACTCTGGCTCGTTGAGGGGAAATCCCTTCGCTTTTGAGGTAAAGCAAAGCCAGTCTGAGTGCGAAACTTTGATGAGTTTTGCCGTCTCCGGGCCAAGCGTAGAGCAAAGTTCGCCGCACTTTTGAGTCAGCATCGATAACAACGTTGTTGAAACCGATTCGATCGAGCTTGTCAAGTACCGGAGGCGGGCGAACTCCTAACCTAGTTTCGTCTGGCATCAACTCAATGCCGATTAAGTTGGGAATAGTTTTAAAAGTTTTGAGCAATTCGGCGTTACCCGGTTGAGTTGGCAAATCTCGGTAAATGTCGAGGCCGATCGCCCGCGGCTTGCCAGCGTGCAATTTTTGCAGCAATTGGGCCAAGGCAGCATCCGAAATTGGGTAGCCGTATTTTTGCAAGTCAGCTTCCTTAATTTCTACAATGACGATGCGCGAGTCAATGGGTTCGGCCGGCCGCCAGCGCACAAAGTGGTCGAAAGCAGCCCATTCCCACACCTGCAAAAATCCGAACCAGCGCATTACAATCACCGTACTAGCAACGGCACTCGCAGTAATCAATACTCGGCGTTCTCGATCGACCCATTTTTTGATAGTTTTTAGCATATTTTGGGGATTTGGGCCTCGCCCTTTGAGCATCTAAACTACTACTACCTATAGGTTTTACATCTTCGGGGCCAGTCGATTTTAGATTTTAGATTTTAGAATATCCAATTTTTTGGTTTTTCGGTGCGGGCGAGTCGATTTTAGATTTTAGATTTTAGATTTTAGAATATCCAATTTTTTGGTTTTTCGGTGCGATCGGGATGCAACAGCAGAAACCGGGTCTCGCAACCAAAATATGTCATTTCAACAATCACTCTGGAAGCAGAAACCCGGTTTCTTGCATTTTTATGTAAAAGTTCTAGTATTTATTCGCTGCTCTAAATACTAGAGACCCACAAATTGTTTTAAACTTTTTCGTTCTCACTAATTTTTACTATTTTTTTATTGATTATAGATGCGAGATTTTAGATTAATTTCGCCGCACGAGCCACCTATAAACTAGGTTAAAAACCAGGATATTTCCTGCCCATTAATCTAAAATCTGTCATCTATAATCTCAAACTTTCCTGTTAGTTTGGAAAGTTGCGGGAACCCGTGTAACCCGATAAATCAGCGAGTTTATCCAAAGATTGTGTCCCCGCGTAAAACTGACCATTAATCTCCCAAGTCGGGAAACCTTTAACATTCGCCGCAGCAGCTTGGCAAATTTCAGCGCGGGAATTTTGTCCCCTGGGATCGCATTCAAAATAATCTATTATTTTGGCTGCTTCTTTGCCGAACAGCATTTTTTGGTCGTGGCAGTGGGGACACCAGTAAGCGCCGTACTCTTTAGCGCCGATTTGTCGGAGGTGGCGGGCCAAAGCAATTTGTGCCGGGCCGGAGGTGGTAGTGACGGCAGGGGGTGCAATTCCGGGGGTAGAGACAATAGGAGGAGGTGACTTGACGCTGTTATAAAGTCCCAAGGCGCCGATAGAACTCACCATTGCCACCAAAATGCCTGTAAACACCAACTGTCCGATATCTTCCCACTCGCGCCCGACTAGCACCAGGACAAACAGCGACAGCGCAAATAAGGCAGAAGTGACGCAGTAAATGCACAGATCCTGAATTTCAAAAGCCATCAAATACATCAAATAGCTGCTGAAAATTACCATCGCAGCGGTGATGATAAATAGCGCTTGCCAAGTGTTTTTTTCGAGTTGAGAGTGCAGTCCTTTATTGGTGGCGGGATTTACAGCTTTGGGAGCCAATGCCAGGATTGCTATGCTCAGGTAAGCCAGACAGCCTAACAAACTTAAAGGCACTGTGCCAAAGACTGTGGCGTAGGGACTGTTGAGAACTTTGTCGCAGCCGCTGGTGGGACAAATGACCGAGCCATTCGTGAATTTAGCGATCGTGAGATAGGCCGTTTCTACGACGCCTATGGCTGCGATCGCTGCCATCACAGTCCTAGACCAGCGATGAATCCAAGGGGTTGAACGTCGGCGAATCATTTTTTGATTTGGTAATTTGGGAATTGGGAATTGTTGACTGTTGACTCTTGACTAATGACTGTTGACTGTTGACTGTTGACTGTTGACTGTTGACTGTTGACTAATGACTGTTAATTGTTAACTAATGACTGATGACTGATAACTGATGACTACTGACTACTGCCAACTGCCAACTGACTACTGCCAAGAGTCAACAGTCAACAATTCCTATTTTACGTTTTACTTGTGACTTTGCCCGGTTCCGGTGTTGGCCCTCTTGAGCCATTAGCATCTCTATTTTCCTGTTCGGGATCTTTCTGTGACAAGCTGCGGCGGGCGGCTTCTACAAACTGACTGACGCGGATCGGATCTATAGGCTGCTCGATGCGGCCGTTTCGCTTCAGGGAACTCGATACGATTACGCCGTCAGCGGCCTGCATGAGGGTGGAAATGTTTTCCCACGAGGCGCCGCTGCCGATGAAAACTGGAATTCCTGCAGCAGCAGCACTCGCGAGTTCTAAGTCTTCGAGATTGGGAGGGCTACCAGTTGTCCAGCCGGAAAGGATTACGGCGTCGGCTAAAGCTCGCCCGATCGTCTCTTGGACGGCTGTGGTCAAGTTGGGGCTGCCTAGGGGTCGCCCGTGCTTGACTAACACGTCTGCTAATATTTTGACATCGCTGCCCAATTCCCGGCGGTAGCGCAGTAGCTGGTGAGCTTGGCCTTCAATTAAGCCTTGGTCTGTAGCCATGATGCCGTTGAGGACGTTGACGCGGATGAATTGAGCTCCTGTGCAGGAGGCGATGGCGATCGCGCTGTGGGCGTCGTTTCGCAGCACGTTAACGCCGATCGGCAGCGTCACGAGATTTGTTAGCCTCTCGACTACCAGAGTCATGGCACTTACCACAGCCGGATCTACGCTGTCTTTGGCAAAAGGAGCGTCGAAAAAGTTCTCGACAATGATACCGTTTGCGCCACCAGAAGCCAGCGCTGTAGCCTCTTGCTCGGCTCTTCCGATAATAGCTTTGAGGTTTCCGCCCCAGCGGGGAGAAGTTGGCAAAGGCTGTAAATGTACGACACCGATTATGGGATTCGGCGTTTTGAATATTTGTTTTAAGTCCACGGATTTTCCTGAAACCACCAAGTTCACTGACGGCTGACGGCGGATTTTGACGGTATATTCTAGAATTCTATAGCAAATATGCTGAGAACCCCGTGTCTTTAGACCGGGGATGAAAGCTAGAGGCAGGCTTTAGCCTGCAAGTTACCTTGCATTGCTTTGCTTGTCGTTGACTCTACAAAAGCCTACTCTATTTTGTAGATCCAGGGAAAACGAGCAATGTTAAACCTTAATTACGAGTACAAATTGAAGCCAACTGCAGAGCAAGCTCAAGAAATTGAGCGGGTTCTAATGGTTTGTCGCAAGGTTTGGAACTACGCTTTGCGGGAACGCAAGGACTGGATCAACTCTCTTGACACTCCCCGCCCTATAAGGACGGGGATTCTTTCATCGCCGGGAGCGCAATCGCTTTACCCTCAGAAAGCATCTTGACCGTGTGTCCCACGGCTGCAAGTCCTCGAATGAGAACTACTTGAGCGGCTGCAACGTCTCTATCCGTCCTATAGCCACAATGTTGGCACGAATGAATACGCTCGGATAGCGCTTTCTTGCCCGTCTCGACTAAGCAGTTAGGACATATCTGACTGGTTTTCTTGCTGTCAACATTAAGAAAGAACACTCCGCGTTTGCGACAGCACTGCTCTAATACTTGAAAAAATTGTCCCCATCCAGCGTCTAAGCAGTGCTTCCCTAAGAAGCCTCGCACTAGACCTTTAAGTTTCAAATCTTCCACAAATATCATCCCCGCCCAATCGCAGAGATTGTGAGCTACGAGCCAGTAGTAGTTTTTCCGAGTATTTGCAATTCGTTCGTGCAGTTTGCTGACTTTAACTTGCGCTTTCTTGCGGTTATTCGACCCCTTAACTTTTCAAGGGTACTCTCTGTTGCAGTAATCTAAGCTTGCGTTCGAGCGAATTGAAAGGTCTGGGATTGGGGAACAACTTACCGTTAGAAACCGCAGCAAAGTGACTGATTCCAACGTCTACTCCAAGCGCTTCGCCATGTGGCATGACATCTGGAACGGATACATCCCACTGCAATGTCAACATGGCAAACCATCCGCTAGCACGTCTGACTATCCGAACCTGTTTTAGCTTGGCGCTATCAGGAATAGAACGCGATTGGCGCAACTTGAGCCAGCCAATTACAGGTAGCTTGATAGCGCCATCTCTTACGGCATCTATCCCAACTTGAGGAAAAACGAAAGAGCGCATGGTTCCACTCTTCTTGAATCGAGGGAAACCATGTCCTTGCTCCCACATACTGACGAATGCTTGTTCTAACCGACGAAGCGTCTGTTGTAGAACTTGAGATTGCACTCGCTGTAGGTTGCCAGAAGTTTTCCTATAGGCTGTTAATGTCTTGCATTGACTGGCATAAGTAGGGCGTTTGGTTTCTGCTGGAATGATGTATTCGGACTGGAGAGAACAAGCATTTATCTGACAGCTACGAGATTTAAACCAATCTTTGCGTTCGGCTAATGCATAGTTGTAGACGCGCCGACATTGTTCGAGCCAGTCTTCAAATCGGGCAACTTGGGCTGATGTGGGTTTGAGTTTGTATTCGTATGTCAGACTAAACACTTGCATCACCTCCTCTATTTACTATAGCTTAAAAAACGTTGCATCGCTTCTTAAGCTATAGTATTTAAAGAGAAAGCCGTCAAGCCAAGGACGGGGCTTTAAACCCAATTTTTCGGTAAAAAGGAGCTTAAAGAAAGACTCCACCAATGCCCTGAGTGTGGTTACACGACGCATAGAGACGTAGCAGCAGCTCAAGTTATCCGCTTTTCAAGGATTGTCTGAGGAGGGACGCTTCTTGGACATTAGACCTCTTGCAAAAATAACTAGGACGGGCTCTTCGGTCCATCCCACAAGAGTTATTTTTTCTTGTGGGATGGGCCGAAGAGCCCGTCCAATAAATTTATGAAAAGGACTTTTGCAAGAGGTCTATTAAAGAAAATGCTTGTGGAGACGGTCTGACGGGGACTGGCAACGGTCTAGTTAAGAGTCGCGGAAGCAAGAAGAAGAAAGCTTGAGGGTGTGGCCCCGGCCCACCCTCAAGCAGCCTTTAAGAATCCCCGCGCTGGTCTGCCGGGGAGTACGTCAAATCCACGGGGGCGATTCGGATGACTCGATCGCGCGGTCAGGTCGGTAAAAGCCCGAAGCCATGCCATTTTAGATTTTAGATTTTAGATTTTAGATTTTGCAATTGCCACCTACTACTTACCTGACTCAAAGACGGATAAACAGCTAGAAGACAAAAGTCGCCGACAGCAAAAAATTTTAGACATCACGGATCTGTCCCAGATTCATCTGTGGAGTCAATGCTTTAATCTTTAATCTTTAATCTCAAATCGACTGACTACAATCGGGGTTGAAAGCTTGACTGCAGTTGCATTCTTTTTTATACCTTGGTGTCGGCAGGGGTTTTTCCTTCTCTATCGAGGTTAAGTGGTGAAAGTTGTTCTCATAATTTTGGCTGTCACCGCAGGATTGGGGGCGGCAATCGAAGTGCTGCTGCGGGTGCTGCTGGGTTTTGGCAATCCCTTGATTTACATTGCCGATGCCGAGTGCGGCTATTTGTTGGCGCCCAACCAAAAGGTGCGCCGCTTGGGCAACCGGATTGAGATTAACGAGTATTCGATGCGTACAGGAGCGATCGCCCCGATCGCCCCTCCTGAAACTCTGCGCGTCTTGCTGTTGGGAGATTCTGTCGCCAACGGCGGTTGGTGGACACATCAGACAGATACGATCTCGGAAATTATGGCTCGGAATTTGAGACTGCAAGTACAGCATCTGGCGAGCGATGCACAATTAGGTTCAAAAGTCAACTATTTAAATTTTGAAGTTCTCAATGCCTCAGCCAATTCTTGGGGGCCGAGGAATCAACTTGCTTACGCCAAGCGGTTCGGTGTTTTTGGGGCAAAGGCTTTGGTTTTGCTGCTCAATACGGACGATTTGTTTGCATCGGCTCCTTGTGATCTGGTTGTGGGGCGCGATCGATCTTACCCGGATCACAAACCCCGATCGGCTACGCTAGAGTTATTGAGCCGCTACCTGCTACCTGCTGTGCCGACTCCTCAATTGGCAGCACCCGAAGCCACAAGCGGCGATGTAGTAGGCTGCAACTTAGAGGCTATTCGCCAAATCCATAAAATAGCTGTATCCGCCAACATCGAGTTTTTGCTAGCCGTCACGCCCAAGCGGGGCGAACTCGGCGGCCCAGGCCCTCGCGACTGGGAAGTCAAAGCTAGAGCGCGTCTCGCCGAACTCGTAGAAACAGAGAAAATTACTTACATAGATTTTCTTCCCATTTTCAATTGTGCGGCCGAATTTCCAACTTTGTATCGAGACAGCATTCACCTGAGTCCTCAAGGAAATCAGCTAGTTAGCAAAATCATCAGTCATCAAATAGCCGCTCTTTTTTGGCATAAATCGTGACTTCACCTAAAGACGGATACTTGCCCACGACTCCTGTTGTCGAGAGCAAAAAAGTTGAAACCTTAGTTCAAGCCCCCAGACTCATCTGCAGAGTCAATCGATTTTAGATTTTAGATTTTAGATTTTAGATTTTAGAATTGAAGCATTGACTTGCGCGAGATAAATTCGGGGGCAAGTTTCATCGGATACAGGTTGTTTATTTCACCGGTCCTGAGTCTGCTTTCGGAATGAATCCGGGGGCTTATATCCTGGATGCTTTTGGTCGATCTAAAGTCTAAAATCGTTCGACTGAGCGCAACTCGACGCACGCGCTCGCCGAACTTCTCACCAAAAAACGAGCGAGAAGCCCCTGGCGACCGACTTGGGTAGGAAAGCGGTAGCGACTTCAGTCGCCTTGAAGTTACTTTCTTCAAAATGCGTAGCTATAGCCATCTTTTTTGTGAATTGGACTGCAATATTTATAACCAATACCTGCGACTCTTTCAGACTTGGTTGCGATATCAAAACTACCTGAAGCACCGCAGAGAACCCGCCCTACATAGCAGCCGATTTTCTTCCCTGCGGTAACGGTTGCACTGACAATATCGCCAGTCTGAAACCCTTTGTGGATTTGCACTCTGGATTTGTGCCGAGTAGGAAAGCCATACCTATTGGTACCGCACATCTGTCGTGTCCCATGCCCTTTTGCTGTAATCAGTAACGGCTTTGAGGTTAAGACTTCGAGTGTGTCAAAGTTAGCTACACACGCAGCATCAAGCCAGTGCGATTTGGGCAACCCTAATCGATTGCGATTGAACTTAGTTTGCCCGCCCGTACCAGTAGTGACAGGTAATCCCGTCTCTTTAAGTGCATTGAACAACCCCCATCGGGTTGAGTTGACTGCTGCAGCATCTTTGAGTGGTAGTTTTGCCTGTTTGAGGATGCGGTTTAGCACGTCGGGTTTAGTCGCTAGAAATGCCCGAACATCCTGATTACCTTTCTTTTGATTGCAATCGTGACAAGCAAGCGTCAAATTGGAAACTCTGTCAGAACCACCTCTTGACTTAGCTTGAATGTGTTCAATCTCAAACGGTACATTTTCAACCGAGCAATAAGCGCACTGCCGATTCCATTTTGCCAAGAGATACTGCCGGACTTCGTAACCCTGCAATTCGTTAGAGTCGAACGGGGAATCACTTCCCCGAACTCTCTTGCAAAACTGGACGTGAGACTTTCGCCTCATCCAGCTCCTCACTGATTTGGCACTTGTCATGTGAACCTCGTTCCCTTCTGTTGGGGGGTTAGGGGATTAAAAAGGGTGGTCATCAATCCATTCCTCGATAATACTTATATCCCTATCGGCTTTGGTTAGCCGAGATTTGGCGTGGAGTTGGTCGTGACAGTGTTTATGTACTAAGCCCAGATTATCCCGCTTGTTGTTTTTGTGATTGCTATCTTTGTGATGAATTTCGGCAAGCGAGTCAGGACTGAAGTATAATCCGCAATATTCGCATTTTCCGCCCTGTATTTTTAGCAACTCGGATAGTTGCTTTTTCACTCCAGGGTAGTCTCCCTTTCGGGCGCTCCAATATATCCAGTCACCGTCGTATGGACTCTTAACGCCCTCAACTTTTGTGTGGCGGACAACCTTTGTGTCTGAGTGATTTATGAGGAATAAACCCTCTTGAGTAGCAAATACCCACTTCCTGTTATCTATTGACTTCCATTCTTTTGAGGATTTACCACTATGACGTTTATGACGGCAACTAGCCCATCCTCTGAGTTGCTTGTAAGTGATGAAGTCAGCTTTTTGGAATGTATCTTTGCTTGACTGTCCTCTGTAATAGTTACACCACCCCCTTATGACCGGGTTTAGTCTAGATATTAAGGCTGCTTTGGGAGCATTCTTATGTCCTTCTATGATGATGCCTATTTTTGATGTCTGCAACTTTAGCGCCTCTTTGGATGGGGTGATGATGGTTTTATAACCGCGCTTTGACGCATTTCTTCCTACCTCGAATTGTCTGATATTAAACCCAAGGAAATTAAACCCTGTTGTTGTGTTCAGGGTATGTGTGATTGGCGTCTTTTCGGGTTTTAATTCCAAACTCATGTCTTTTAGCCAGTCTACTGTAATCTGCTGACACTTTTGGACGATTGCTATATCTTCATGTAAAACCACAAAATCATCGGCATATCTGACTACTCCAAGGGATGACCTTTTATCCTTTTTACCCATTGTTTTACCATTGGGATATCTGAGAGTGATGGTTTCTATGTATTGGAGTAGCCTCTTCTCTAACCCGTGTAGGGCAATATTTGCCAGTAGTGGCGATATCACGCCTCCTTGTGGTGTTCCCTCAAGTGTTTGGCTGGTTACTTTCTTTTGCTTGCGGTTAGCGTATCCGCTCCAGTCAATCACCCCCGCTTTCAACCAGCACTTGATTAGGCGTCTTATGGTGGGGGATGTATTCAGTTTTTTCAGCAGTGCCTCGTGGTTGATTCGGTCGAAGCATTTAGCTATATCAGCATCAAGTACCCATTTTGGTTTTTTGTTGATGCTGGCATATATTGCTTCTATCGCATCATGACATGAGCGCCCTGGTCGGAAGCCGTAGCTATTAGGTTCAAACTTAGCTTCCCATTCTGGCTCTAGAGCAGCTTTTACTAAGGCTTGGGATGCCCTATCGTGCATTGTAGGGATTCCTAATGGGCGTTTTTCTGTCCTTCCAGGTTTGTCAATCCAAACTCTTCGGACTGGTTTTGCTTTGTAGGAGTAATTTAATTGCCTCAGTTGGTTTGCAAGTGCCATACGTTGCTTGGGGGTTAGACTACTTACCCCGTCTACGCCTGCCGTTTTCTTGCCCTGATTTTCCTGAGTCACCCTTCGCACGGCTAGCATTCTAGCCGACTTCGACTTCATCAACGTTTTTTGCAGCCTGCGGACTGTTCGATTCTCTCCACGTTGAGAGGCTTGATAGATTCGCTTTTGGAGCTTGAAGACTGTCCGCTCTAGCTTTCGCCAGTCGGTTATCTCCCATTCCACAGTTGTCTTGATTGACTCTGTATTAGACATTTGAACTCTGAATCACAACTCTATCTTCCAAATCAATGTGTGAACGTCTGCGTATCCCTCCTATTACGCGAGGGCTTTAGCTTCTTTCACAATCCCACTTTTACATATCATGCGGTTAGCAACCTGCTCAGGTATCGACCTCACTGAGAGATATATAAAAGTTACTTCGTTCCTAATGACCATTTGTTTGAGATTTTAGAGCGGTGCTATCCACCGAGGTTGTGGGAAGTGCTTGCTAAACGACAAGGTACCCGTTTAGCTCCCTTAAACCTATGGACTTTTGTCACTCCCAGTGTTGCCTCATGGCTTCAGTCTGTTTTCACTGGTTATACCTAACGATGGTTAGTAGCACCTTCGCTGTACGCTGCTCATAATCTCTTGCTAGAGGGGATTATCAGGCAGACTCCTGGCTTACCCTCATTTTTACTACCCCTTGCACGAATTACCTGTCGGATTGCTAGTCTGATGGGCTTGGGTAGCGCTTTCAACTCAGCACCTAAGCGGTAGGACTTGTTATTATGGAGGTCAACTTGTTATGGCTTATCTCCAACCTGCTATCTTTGCTTTTGGCTCAGCAGGGACTCACCTACATGGTCATTAAGTTGTCAAGGTTCTTAGTTTCAGTCAATACAATAGACTGAGAGCCTTGCTCTCCATACACTTCAGGCGGCTAAACCTTCCATTTTCGGAGAAACGAATCGCACTCCTTGCTGATACATAACACCTGAGATTTCAGGGTTTTGCATTAGTTGCAAATCGAATCGCACTAGCTCTTGAACAATGCTGGCAATGGGTGCAAATCGAATCAACTTGCGAACCCATGTGAGTGTTGTTTCGACCCGATGCTGTAAGGATGGAGCTAGCCAACCATCAGGACGGGTGCGATTGAGGAATCGTGCCTGACGATACCGAGTTTTGCGATTGCGTCTTCCTCGCCTGAGTTGGCGACGAGACAGCAATGCTTCTTTAATTTGTTGTCCTCGATGTTGTAGTTCGGCTCCAAAGATTATCTTGTCGCTCTGCTTGAGGGCAATACCAGTAGTTTTAGAACCTGGATCGAGTTTGAGTTCTAACGGCTTAGGACTTGCGTCAACCTCTTTGTTCAAAATTATCGTAAAGGGAAATCGCCTGAAAACAGATGCTTTACCTGCGTTAAGTAATGAGCGCCCTACTCCTGGTTGACAGGGTGATAGCGGTCGCCCTTTAGTGTCTAGAACAAAAATAAAATTAGACATTTTTGCGTCTCTTCTACTTGCGTGTAATGTTAGCCTCGGCAATGTTTAATGAGCTTGTTCGGCTAAAAGCACTGTCTTAACCCGTTAGAACTGTTTAACTTTTAGCGACAGGGCAACGAACTGGCTACGCATTCGTTGGTGTCATGACTCACAAAACGGAGTCCTCAAAGGACTTAGCCAGGGGAAGGTTTGGCTTGTTCCATCCCGCTCGAAGAGCCGGACAGTCTATAAGCCCCTAGCTTTAGCTATGGGGTTCCTGACGCCGAATTGTCCAATCTCAAATCGGCTGACATCGAATCCGGTTGCATGGGAACAGTTACCCTCTTCAACGAACAACAAACCCAAACTGTAAAAGCACCCGGAAACGACACGATTTGTCTGGATTTAGCTAACTTGCAAAGTAGACTCTAGCTCTTTCGGATACCAAGCTTGACCGTCGAGAGCCATTTGCTCAATCAAACTCGCAAGCCGCAGAGCTTTGAGAGCTTGTTCTCCTCCCACAGAAGGCTGATTTCCACCCCGCACGCAATTAATAAAATGCTCCAATTCTGCGTGGAGCGGTTCAATATTGCTGGTGTAAACTTTCTCGATCAACCCATCTTGACGGTAAAGCACCTGACCGTAATCCGTCACGTAATTGGCGGTTGTTTGCCGGTGAATCAAGATTTCGTTGTTGAGAAAATCTGCCTCTGTCAGAGAATTCTTGCAGTGAGCCACGATTGAACGGAGTTTGCGGTGCGTCACCTTACTGGCAGTCAGGGTGGCGACAATGCCGTTAGCAAAGTTCAACGTCGCTGTCACGTAGTCTAAATAACCTGAATCTGAGGCCCTGCTGCCGCTGGCGGTCAGCTTCACCACTTGGGAATCTGCCAATTCCAAAAGCAAGTCGATGTCGTGGATCATTAAATCCAAAACTACCGATACGTCGTTAGCCCGCTGGGAATAGGGACTCATCCGGTGAGCTTCCAATGCCAGTAACTCTTCAGTTTTCAGCACTTTGCCAAGTTCCTGAAAAGCTGGATTGAAGCGCTCGATGTGACCCACTTGTAAAATCCGGTGGGCCTCAGCAGCCGCGTTGACCAAAGATTCGGCTTCGGCAATGCTAGCCGCGATCGGCTTTTCAATTAAAACGTGAACACCCGCTTGGAGACAAGACATCCCCACAGGGTGATGCAGGCGAGTTGGAACGGCGACGCAAACTGCATCTACGTGGGCGAGCAAATCTCGGTAGTCTTCAAAGAAGCGAACCCGGTATTTGCTTGCTACATCTATTCCCCGCTCTACATTTATGTCTGCAACACCGACGAGTTCGATATCTTTTAGCAAGCTCAGAACTCGCGTGTGATGCTGGCCCATATTGCCAACCCCAATCACCCCAATGCGGAGGGGTTCGGGTTGACTTCGCTGGGCGAAAACGTTTGCGTATCCCAATGACATCCTATCTAGCACTCCTGGATTCTCCTCCACCACCACAGGAATCAAGCCCCTTGGCTTCCCTCAGCTACTCACAGCCATCCAGATAGTACCACAGTCAAACTATTTGTGAAGAATTTCTAAGTTCAGTTGCGATTATCGCATCAGGCCATTAAGCAGAAGCGAATCATACACAAGGGCCGAATACTGGGACAAAAGGTCTGGAAATTGCGTATTGACAAAATCTATTAAATGTGTATCAGCCTTGGGACGATCGTCCGCAGCATCGCAACAACACAAACCCGTCGAAATATTTGGCGATTACGATCAAACATTTTTCTGGTTTCTGTTCAAAAGTAATAGTGAAAGTAATAAATTATACAAATACAACAGATGACTTATCCGTATTACTTCGGTTATTTACATTCCGCAATCTTGGAATTCAAAAAAATTTACTTTAAGAATGCGGATAATTACGGGCGATCGCTCACTCAAATAAACTAGACTTACGTAAAGCTTAATAAAAAACAATGTGTCAAAAACAAAGGCTCAGATTAGGAAGTGCGATCGCTAGCACAATTTTAAGTTGTGCAGCGCTGTCATTAGCAGGAGTAGACCAAGCACAAGCAGCCGTCCTCACCTACTCTTTCAATATGGCACATAGTCTAGGTAACGGTTTTTTCAAGGTGAATAACTCCTCGCTTACAGGGATAGGATTGGAACAAGTTGCAGTTTCCGAGGGAAGATTCAACCCTTCTCTCATTGTTAACTATCTGGGACTAGAAGGCAAAAACTACTACAATTTGGCAGGGGCTACAGCTTTATTTTATCAAGGCGATTTTCGCGGACTGCAAGCACGCGGTGAGGACACTGCGACGAGAGAAATAATTATTCCTCCAGACGAACCATATGGACCTTTTTACGTCAAGTATCAGGGTAACGCATCTTGGTCTATAGCTTCGGTCGAGGAGTTCTCTTATAGGTGGATATCTGTTTTCACGGGGTATAGGGAGCTATATAGTATAGGCATAAACCCAGGCAGTGTAAATCTAGTTGACAAAGTGATAGCTTCAGATATCTCTGTTTCCTACGACCTAATGAAGACCGAAGCCGAACCAGTTCCCGAACCAATCACCGCTGCAGGGACTGCTTTAGCATTGGCAGGTTTAAGCTGGTTAAAACACAAGAAAAAAATGGCAGCTTGAAGTGCGATCGCACCTTAACAATTAAGCAGTCAGAAGCATTGGTAACAAGTTAAGACTTAATTGCATTTGTCAATCAGTAATATTACTCAAAAAACTGCTTTTTTAAGAGTGGAAAATTCACGATTTGAGAGAAAGTACGTATAAATATCATGGGAGGCATGATTCCTCAACCGCCCAAATCTCAGTTTTATGCCCAAATCCGAGTAAATGTTGAGCATAATTGCTGATTGACAAATGCTTTCTTAGCTTAAATTGTTACCAATGGTCAGAAGTCACTTTTCAGAAAATATTCGAGTTGCAAAATTTTGCTCTCGATTCGGAGACAGAGCTCTGGCTTTCAAAATCGCGGCTACCAAAAACGCATAGGACAAAACTCCCACCAACGCCAACAAAAGTACGCTGGCGGCTCCCGACGCATTCCACAAAGCGTGAAGTGCCGAAGCGCTGAAATAACCTACGCCCAAAATTTGCCAGCGCTTCCTGGGTTTGAGGGCGCTCAAACCGATAAAATATCCCAAATAGCCGCTGTAAGCCATGTGTCCGGCGGCGGAACCCAAAATGCGGGGAATTAGCAACTGCAATCCTACTAATTGTCCGGCGTCCGGCCCTGCTTGCAGGGTGACATTTTGGATGACATTGGGAACGTACTGTCCCAGAGTTTCTAACAGTGTAAACCCGACTGCCGAGGCACTTCCTAACAGAATTCCGTCTAAAGGTTCCCAAACGCCGACTCGATCGCGCCAGGGATTTTTCAGCCAATTTCCCAGCAACATGGCTCCCAAAACGGGCAGGGCTTTCAGCAATTCTTCCATCAGACCCGCCCCGAAAAACATTCTGGTCAAAAAAGGCAAAAAACTGATTGTTTCGCCTTCGATTGGCAGGCGACCGGGCAAAATTTCTCTAAATACGAATATAAATCCAATTAATAAGGGGCTGCTCAGAATCAGGACTGTAGCTAAAGCCGAACCAAGCAATACCCACCAAGGCTTGTGTTTGCCGCATAGTTGATAGATAAAGTAGTAAGCCGCACCGGCGAGGTAAGCTGACAGCAGCAAGTTGAATGCTGCGGAATTTCCAACGGCGACAAACATCGACACGACAACAATAACTGTGGCGATACCTGGATATAAGTAAGCTTTTTGGCTTAATTGTTTGCCAGTGGAGGCGATCGGGAATAATTGAGTTAAAGTGAGAGCGTCTTTTTCGCTACCAGCAAAATTGCCCGTTTGTGGTGCTCTTAATCCGGGTTGATTTTGGTAAGGGATTACGGGAGATTCAAATATAAATTCAGGGCCGTCAATACCGAGACTGATGCGATCGCCTGTTTCTAAAGTTTGGCAGCCAGAGAGCTTTTTTCCGTTGATATAAGTTCCGTTAGCGCTGTTGAGGTCGCAAATTTCCCATCTCGTCAAAGTACCCTGAGTTAGGGGACGGATCAGGGCGTGGCGACGGGAAACCATGCCGTGGGCGATCGACTCTAAAGCTATTTGACAATTGCGATCGCGTCCGATGACCCATTCCCCTTCTTCAGAAAGTTGGTACTTGGATACTGGGGTTTCCAGAGCATCTTTGGCTGGCACTTGTCGCAGAAATCCGATTTCATTAGTCATGAGTTATGAGTCATTAGTCATTAGTCATTAGTCATTGGTCATGAGCTCACGAGCTGTTAGCTGATGTTATTTTTGAGCAATCTTTATTCCACAGTTATTGGTTGTTAGCTGCTGACTAATTACTAATTACTAATTACTAATTACTGCTGACTAATGACTAATGACTAATAACTCTGCTTATAGATTTGCCCTGGCATCCTGAACGGCAGCATAGAAAAATATGCCAGTTAGCGGTACGCTCAGGGCGAGGATGATGCCCGTGACTAAATTGCCAAGTTGAGCTTCTCCCGATGACAGCTCAAAGATGGAGCCGACTGCCGCGATCGCAGTGATGCACGAAAGAGCTAATAGTAAACCACTTTTCGGAGTTCCTGCCATCATACTGATTTTACTGCCTTTGGCGAAAATTTCTGCTTGACTAATGCTTCATTCAGTGCCAGCTTGTTTTCTACTCTGTCTACAAACAGCACTCCGTTGAGGTGATCCATTTCGTGCTGAATTGCCCTCGACAGTAAATCTGTTGCTATCAGGGTTTGTGGGCGGCCGTATTCGTCGCGGTAGGAGACTTCAATGACTTCTGGGCGTTTGACTTCTAAATAAACTCCCGGAATGCTCAAACACCCTTCTTGCAAGATGCAGATATCGCTGCTGCTACTTTTGATGGTGGGATTGATCAAAACCATTGGGGGTGTGGCGGGGTTTTCCGGGTCGCAGTCGAGGACGATTACTTGTTTGTGGACTCCGACTTGGGGGGCTGCCAAACCGATGCCATCCGCACTGTACATGGTTTGCAGCATTTCTCGGACTAGCTGCCGAATTTCTGCATCGACGCTTTTGACGCGCTTAGCTGGCTGCCGCAGGACGCGATCGCCTAATGTGTGTATTGTTAGGGGCGGTTTTTCTAACTTTTTCTTTTCAATCAAGACCTGAGCCGTCATAGAACCTCGCGGGATGTTTGGAAACCCCCAACGAAAGCTGTTGGGGGAGGAAATTGGAACCAATACTATTATTTCCAATATTAATCTAATTGTGAACTACCCAGCGCTGATGCTATCGCATACAGCGTGGGCTTCTGTCTTCGTAGGGGAGTGCCTCAGATTGGACTTACGCCCCACCTTTGGACTTACCTCCCCTCCAACAGCAGAAACGGCCGTTCCATCCGTCTTTAGCATTCTGATACCTTCATTCCTGATATTTGTTGCAGCATTGCCATCTCTGTCGTGATGAGTGCCACAGTGAGAGCAAGTCCACTCGCGCACATCTAGAGACATTTCCGAGACTTGATGCAAACAAACTGAACAGGTTTTGGAGCTAGGGAACCATCGATCAATTTCTACTAACTTACCGCCTGTGCGGTCTAATTTGTAGCTCAGGAAATTGACAAACATTCCCCAGCCAGCATCAGATATAGCTTTAGCTAAGCAATGATTACGAACCATGCCTTTAACATGAAGATTTTCTACTATGACAACTTGGTTTTTGTTGACCAGATTTGCGCTGAGTTTATGCAGAAAATCATGCCGACTATTGGCTACCCGTTCGTGTACCTTAGCCACTGATTTTTTAGCTTTTTTGCGAGAATTACTACCATCCTTTTTACGCGCTAATTTTTGCTGCTTACGCTTGAGATTTTGTTGATATTTTACAAAATGTTGAGGATTCTCAAACTGAGAAATCTTAGTGCCGTCGGCAACGATCGCAAAGTGTTTTAATCCTAAGTCAATCCCAACGATTTTCCCAGAGGTAGAAATTTCTGGATTTTCACCTTCAATCTCAAATAAAATTGCAGCAAAGTATTTACCCGAAGGGTTTTGGCTAACTGTGACAGTTTTGATTTTTCCGTCAATCGGTCTATGTAATTTTGCTTTGACTACTCCAAGTTTAGGGAACTTGAGTTCAGAGTCAGAAACGACTTGAACATTTTGGGGGTATTGAATCGACTGCTTATGCTTTTTTGACTTGAACTTAGGAAACTGAGCTCTTTTGTCAAAAAAGTTTTTATAGGCAGTCGTGAGATTAAGCGTAGCCGCCTGTAGCACTTGACTGTAGCAGTTACTTAACCATTCATATTCCTTTTTTAGTGCTGGCAGTAAAGCATTTAATGCAGATTGTCCCAGCCCTTTGCCAGTCTCTTGATAGACTTCAATGGACTTATTAAGCGCGTAATTCCACCACCAACGAGCGCAACCAAAACTCTGTGCCAGATGCTGGGACTGCCGATCGGTAGGGTATAAACGAACTTTGACAACTTTGCGTAGCATTTACTTACTGGTAATTGCTATTAATAGTAAATATTATATCAAAGGTTTTGCCGATCTGCAAAGATCGCAAAGCGAACAAGTGGGCATCGAACCCACTTGTTCTGTACGCTTTCATCCCGGCACTCAACGGACTACCATTAGAGTGCGGGACTTCCCGCTTGTTAGTTAAGTAGCCATGACTGGAAACGCACCAAACCAACGGCCGGTTATTTCTCTGGGGCTTTCGCCTGTTTTAGTGGCGGTAGAGCTTTTAGGTGCGATCGCGATTTTGCTGGCTGTTTTGCTCATCGTCAAGTTTTGGGCGGTTTTGCCCGATCGAATTCCGATTCATTTCGGCTTGGGGGGGGTGGCTGATGCTTGGGGCGACAAGGTGACGATTTGGATCGTGCCGGCTGTGGCTGCGATTATTTTTGCGGTTTTAACTGCGGTATCGCGCTATCGGCATACTTTTAATTATCCGGTACCGATTAATTCTGAGAACGCTCGCCGGCAATATCTGTTGGGGCGAGGCCTTTTGGTTTGGCTGAAGGCGGAGATTTGCTGGCTGTTGGCGTTTGTGGTGCGACAGCAAATTCTTGTCGCTTTGGGCAATGCTCAAAGGTTTAGTATGGAGTTGCTTTTAGGGATAATTGTTTTGATTTTAGGGACGGTTGACCTGTATTTACTCAAGGCTTATTCGGCTCGCTAGATGTAGGGCAAAAAACTTATTACATATACCCAAAAACTAAGTTTTTTGAGCATTTTTTAAACCGCAGTTAATAATATATAACCTCTCAAAATCAATATTTTTTTAAGAATGAGGAATAAATTACTCAATTTTTTTCTGAGGAGTTTAGTCCTCACTACAAACATTTTTGAGGGCGGGTAATTGACCAAGAATTTCTTGATGGTACCCGCCACGTGATGTATCCGTGGAATCAATCCAAAATCTAAAATCTAAAATCCTCAAGCCCCCGAATTTATCCGTGGGGTCAATCCAAAATCTAAAATCTAAAATCTAAAATCGATTGACTGGACATGAGAGGAATCACAGCCCAGAGGTTTGTGGTGCGGTAAACGCCGATCGACTAACCCATCAGATATGTTTGCTGATTGTTCATCGGCAATACTCGCAGCCGTTGATTTTTCAAATCGGGTTCTAATCCTAGTTCTTCCATTGGAATCACGCCCAGCAAAACAGCAGAAACGCCTTCGGGCAATTCTAAACAATCAAATCTCCCTTCTCTCCCTTCTACAATAATTTGAGCGCCGGCAAAAATTCGACCTGTTGTGATGCCAGCCGATGTTTCTACATCTCTTTCTCCTACTTGTTTTAAACCGATTTGGCTAATAATGAGAGCTGGCAGGGAAAGCAGTGTCGCTCCGGTATCGACAATCACCTTATCGATCGTCACAGAGCGAACTTCCTCAGCAGAAATGAATCCCCGTTCAGCCATAACTAGATCGATGAAATTCGTGACGGCGATTGTTGTAAGAACTTGACCCATTTGTTTTTCTTGCAGATTGGGGAGTACGAGTGTCATAATTATGTTACCTCTTTGAGTGGATTTTATGGTACATCTTTGGGCTGTTTCGTCCGCTAGAATATTAAACCATCAGATATGTTTGTTCTTCATTCATCGGCAATACTCGCAGCCGTTGATTTTTTAAATCTGGTTCTAAGCCTAGCCTTTCCATCGGAATCAGGCCCAGCAAAACCGCATCAACTCCTTCGGGCATTTCCAGGCAGTCAAACACTGCTTGTCGCCCTTCAACTTCCAGCATTATATCTTGAAAAATCCGCCCTTTTCTGATTCCCGCAGCAGTTTCTACATAGGTTTCTCCAAGCTGGCTTAAACCCAACTGGCTGATAATGAAAGCTGGTAAGGCAAGCAGAGTGGCTCCGGTATCTACTAAAACTTTATCGAGAGTTAATGAACGAATTTCACCCGCAGGAATGAACCCCCGCTCAGCTAGGACTTGATCGATGCGATTCGTTACGGTGATTGTTGTAAGAACTTGACCCATTTGTTTTTCTTGCAGATTGGGGAGTACGAGGGTCATAGTACGTTACCTCTTTTGAGTGTAATTAGTGGAGATTTCTATTGTAATATTATCTAGAATACTGCTAGGTTAGTTAAAATCGTTTTAGTGATCGGCTAAAATTAGAATTTGCCTCAACGCATGACACCAGAAAACAACTCTTCTCAACCCAATCGCCCTGAATCTAACGTGACTGTAGAAAGTCAGAACGGTGCGAACCCTACTGTGCCACCAGAATCAGGGACAATCGTCGCTACTGCTGAACCGGAAAAACCGGTGCCGCCGCCTCCAACTCGCAAGGTTTTTCTGCCCCAGCAGCCGGAACAAACGACTGCTGAGAAGTCGGGGGCGGCGCTGACGCTGGGGTTGATCGCAGCGATGATTTTTGGGCTGGCCAATGACAACATTTGGCTGGGCTTAATTGGCGCTGTCGGTGCGATCGGCATATCGCTGCGACTGATGTGGCCGAGTTGGGGCAAAATCTGGGCGCAGGTAATTCCGCCGACTTGGCGCACTCTGATCGTCGCCTGCTTCGGGCTTTTAGCTGGGATTGTTGGCTTGCTGATGCTCAGCGGTAGTAATACTGAACCGGGAAGCCGCAACATCCAAATCAACTGGGACGCCATCGGGGCTCTCGGCGAGTTGATCGGCGCTTTGGGCCAAATTTTGATCGCAATTTTGGGCGTTTACGTGGCTTGGCGGCAGTACGTGATCTCGAAAGATTTGACGATTCAGCAAAATCGAATTACGCAGCAGCAAACGATCGATGCTTATTTTCAAGGGGTTTCGGACTTAGCCCTTGACGAACAAGGGTTTTTGGAAGACTGGCCGCAGGAAAGGGCGATCGCAGAAGGCCGCACGGCTGCGATTATGAGCAGTGTAGATGCTGAAGGTAAAGCTAAAATTCTGCGGTTTTTGTCGCAGTCTAGATTGGTTACTCCTCTGAAGCGCGATCGGCTTTTAGGCCGCCCCATCTTTGACGGCGACGGCGGCTACGCTGAAGATAGAGAGCACGGTATCCGCGTTATCGATCTCAATGTCATGTTAGCGGGTGCTGACCTGGCTGGCACCGATTTGCGGTGGACGGATTTGAGCGAAGCCAACCTCGTCCGCGCCAATCTCAGCAAGTGCGATTTAGTGAAAGCCAACCTCTCGCGCGCTGTCTTGTACGACGCCAATCTCGCTCGCGCCGACATGAGAGCAGCCGCATTATTCTACGGCTCGGCACAAACTGCATCTCCCCGCAGCCGTACCGAATTTCCCAACTATCAAACGGGGGAACATACTGGCGCTGTGGTTGAACGTGTTGATTTCACCGGTGTCAAGCGGCTGTCGGAGGAGCAGCGCTATTACTGCTGCGCTTGGTGCGGCTCGAAGTCGAGAGAGACTATTCCCGGCGGCTGCGAAGGGATTCCCAATAAACTGGGACGTTAAAATTAGCAGTACGGCTGTACTTGCGTATATATTTGGCGATCTCGCTGGCAGCGGACTATACTTGAATTCTCAATCTACAGTCTTGCGCTGTTTTAGGGATGACAAATACTGATTTAGGGTTAGAAGTAATTGGGCACCGTCCGCGCTCCAAAAGCAGGGACGGGCTAATTTTTGTAATTGCTATGTGGTTTCTGAGCCGATCGGTAATTGCGATCGGGATGCAGATAATTGCTCCTTTAGCCTCCCTCCCGCCAGAGGATTGGGCCCCTCTAAGTTTTGCCAGTGGCTTCCTTCCCAAAAGTGGCTGGGAACTGTTTTCGCACTGGGACGGTAAATGGTACGTCCAAATCGCTAATTTAGGCTACACCTATGCAGATGACGGGCCGAACTATTCTGTGGCTTTTTATCCCCTGTTTCCTTTGCTGATGCGTGGGTTGACGACTCTGGGAATGCAAGTGGAAGTAGCAGGGGTACTCATCAATAGTTTGGCCTTTCTGGGTGCCTTAGCCGTGGTCTACTTTTGGGTGGAAGAGCGATACGATACTGGTGCAGCCAAGTGGACAACTGCTGTGCTAGCTTGGTGTCCGTTCTCACTATTTTGCACTGTCATATACACAGAAGGATTGTTTTTGTTCCTGACAGCATCGGCTTTACGAGCTTTTGAAAGGGGCGAGTATATTTGGGCGGCTTTTTGGGGAGCTTTGACGACTGCTACTAGAGGGCCAGGAGTAGCCCTGATACCTACTTTTTTGCTGACAGCTTGGAGGGAAAAAAGACCTCCCCTGGCTTATGCTGCGGGTTTTGGTAGCGCGATCGGGTTTTTTTCATTTATTTTATATTGTGCTATTAATTTGGGAGATCCTTTAGCATTTATTCACATCCAAAAACACTGGCCTCAGCCTACTTGGTGGGAGATATTTAAGGACTTGTTCAGTTTCAGCTTGTCCGGTGCTACTAAAGTTGGGATGGTTTTTGGCGGTGGCTTTTTGTTGTGGTATTTACGAAAAAGGTTGAGCATTACAATCATTTGCTTCGGTTTTTGCTCTTTGGCCCTGCTGGTTACTTCGGGAGCTTTACACTCGGTAGAGCGCTACGCTTACGGTATTGTGCCACTGTCAATAGGTGTTGGCTTGTTATTGGCGGATAGGCCTCGTTGGGGTTACGGGTTGATGGGATTGTTTGGTATATATCTGCTGCGCTTTTCCGTGAGATTTGCTAGTTGGCTGTGGGTAGCTTAGGGGCGATCGCTCTTAATATCTTTTGCCCAAACTTAATTTACTCTATTTCCCAAGCTGCCTGAAAAAAGTCTCTTTCGCACAGCATGGCGTAGTGATAGGTTGCTTCTACTTCCGGCGTCGCTTCGGCGTAGCGATCGACCAAACTTTCCAGCCGCTTTGCTAAAATCTCAAAATCCGGGCTGCTATAGGTGGAAATCCAGTCCCTAAAGGCGTGTTCCGGTATATTAGGTTTAGCTAGCTGCTGTCCCAAAAAAGCATACAACCGCAAGCAAGGAGTCATGGCGGCTACTGTCAAACCTACACCACTCCCCCAGGCTGTCGCTAATAAAAAATCTGTGTAGCGGCGGGTAGCAATTCCCGGTTTTGCCTCTTGCAAGTTTACACCCCATTTGGCTGCATATTTTTGATGCAAACGAAGTTCTTCTAAAACGCCGCTACCGAGATTGTGGAGAATTTCAAACCCCTCCCAGTCGGGTGCTTTTGCCGCAGCGATACTGTAAGCGCGAGCGAATGCTCCCAGAAAAAATGCGTCTTGTGCAACGTAATAGGCAAAACTATTTTGGGGCAGGCTGCCGTCAGCAATGCCTCTGACAAAGGGATGTTGCAGACAAGCTTCGCTTAAGTCTTGATTGGCTTGCCAAAGATAGTTAGAATTAGCCATGATTTGTTTATCTCTCCGTTATGATGGTAATTGTTAGAGGACTTACGCAAACCACATGGTTTATACTATAAAACAGTGGGGAAAGACAACCAGGAATTAACAATAAAACCTGGGTTTTAGCCTTCCCGCGCTGAGCGTCCTGTCTTAAATTCAGGCTCCCAATCTATGATAACAGATATATTCGGCTTGATTCCATTGGTGGCTCTGGGCATTTTGTTTCTCATATTTCATAAAATAGATAATTGTTGGCGCAGCGCTATTTTGTCCGCAGCAATTGTGGCGGGAGTTATTGTTGCTTTATCTACTGAAATTTTTAGTTTATTTAGGTTGCTGACTTTTGAGTGGGTGTTCGGGCTGTGGTTGGTAGTAGATATTCTGTTGTTGATTTTTTATCTAAAATTTAAAATTGTCCAGCCAATTGTGGAGAAAAATCAAGATGAGAAATTTCCGAATTTCTTACTGGGGTTGCTAGGCGGTGTATTATTTATTTTTGCTGCGGTGGGCTTGATTGCTGTAGTTGCACCGCCTAACAATTGGGATTCTATGACTTATCACATGAGCCGGGTTGTGCACTGGATGCAAAACCGTAGTGTCGAGCATTATCCTACTTCTTATGTGCCACAGTTGTATCACCCGCCTTGGGCTGAGTTTGCGATTATGCACTTTCAGATTTTAAGCGGGGGCGATCGCTTTGCTAATTTGGTACAGTGGTTGAGTATGGTGGGAAGCGCGATCGCAGTTTCTTTAATTGCTAAGCAACTGGGCGCTAATTTACGCGGTCAAGTTTTTGCTGCTGTTTTTGCTGCGACTTTGCCCATGGGTATCCTCCAGGGTTCTAGCACTCAAAACGATTATGCTGTATGTTTCTGGGTAGTTTGTTTTGTTGGCTGCGGTTTAGCAGGACTCTCCGCAGGAATTACGGGGTTTAATACTTTTAAAATTGGTGCGAGTTTGGGTCTAGCTCTCTTGACCAAAACGACAGCTTATATATTTTGTTTCCCTTTTATTGTTTGGTTTATTGTAGGAGGAATTAAATCTTTTCGGGGGAAGATGCTGCCACCAATTTTGATAATAGCCACGGTGACTTTAGTTTTGAATATCGGTCACTTTTGGCGAAATTACGATTTATTCGGTTATGCGATCGGAGCACCTCAAAGTTTTACTAAAGAATATAAAATAGAAGTATTTACCCTGCCAACTTTTCTGTCAAATGTAATTAGAAATTTAGGTATGCAAGCCGGTACGAGGATTTCCCGAATTAATGGTATAATTGTGGGAGGTATCAACCTCCTGCACAGAATATTGGGCGTAGCTACAAACGACCCGCGCATCACTTGGCCTCCCGGACAAGTATTTGCGATCGCTACACCGTCATTTAATGAAAACACAGCTACAAATCCCATTCACTTCTGGCTGACACTTGCCACGATCCCACTTATACTTAACACCCCAAGTTGGAGAAAAACAAAAATAGTATTAACCTATTTAAGTGCTGTAATAATGGCATTTTTACTGCTGTGTCTTCTGCTGAAATTGCAGCCTTGGCACAGCCGACATCACATGTCAATATTTGTATTATTTTCCCCACTATTTGGATTAGCCGCATCGGAATTATCAAATCATAAAATAGCGAATTATCTGGTCGCCATTCTGATTGTCATGTCGCTACCTTGGATTTTTTACAACAACTTTAGACCTCTTCTGGGAGATAGTAACATTTTTAATAGCAGCAGACACGAGCTTTACTTTGCAAGTCGGCCGAACATCGAGGTTGCTTACAATACAGCAGTAGATTTTGTTAAATCTAAAAACTGCACGAATATAGGACTGTCATTTTGGGCTAAAAATGTCTGGGAATATCCCTTGTGGGTAATGTTTGCAGAGTCGGGAAAACCAGCACCTCGCATCGAGCACATTTCCACTATCGATCCTGTTGTCCAGCAAAAGCTCAACTCGGAACCTTACAAAAGTTTTACCCCTTGTGCCATAATTTACTCAGCTACAAAAAATGACGACCGACAAGGAAAAGAGATGGTTGTAAAAAATCAAATTTACCTACAAAAATGGTCAATGGAGCCACTAAGTGTATTTGTGAAAAAATAACCTTTGGATTTATTTGATTTAACAGTTGAAAACCTGATTCCCCTAAATAAACTGCGATGAACGATAGACCTAAGTATTCCTTGATAATTCCCATCTATAACGAGGAAGAAAATTTAGCTGAACTTTACCGGCGAATTAGTGCCGTGATGGCTCGAATGGACGGCCCAGTAGAATTAATTTTAATCAATGATGGCAGTCGCGATCGCTCTCTCGAACTTTTGCGAGAATTGCACGAAAAAGACTCGCGAATTTGTTACCTCAGTTTTGCGCGCAATTTCGGTCATCAAATAGCTGTAACTGCTGGTTTAAACTTTTCTAGAGGTCAAGTTGTAGTCATCATGGACGGCGATTTGCAAGACCCGCCAGAGCTAATTATGGATATGGTAGAACAGTGGCGGCAGGGCTATCAAGTGGTTTACGCTCAGCGCACTCAACGCCGTCAAGAAGGTTGGCTTAAGCGGTTGCCGGCTTATATGTATTATCGCATTTTGCGCCATCTTGCTGATGTTGATATTCCGATAGATACCGGAGATTTTTGTTTGATGGATAGGTGCGTGGTGGACGTACTGAATGCCATGCCTGAACGCAACCGCTACATTCGGGGATTGCGCGCTTGGATTGGTTTTAAACAAACGGCAGTTAAGTTTGAACGCGATCCGCGTTTTGCTGGCGATGTTAAGTATACCTTTAGTAAATCTTTCGCTTTGGCGATGAACGGTTTAGTGTCTTTTTCAAAAGTTCCTTTGCAACTGTCAATTTATTTGGGTTTATTTTCGGCTTTCGTGTCTGTTTTGATGGCTTTTTTGGTTTTGTATTGGCGTCTTTTCTCTCCTGGTTCGGCATTAACTGGTTTGACAATTGTGATTATGGCGGTTTTCTTTTTGGGTGCGGTGCAGTTGGTCAGTATTGGGATTTTGGGTCAGTATATAGGGCGGATTTACGAGGAGGTGAAGGATCGGCCACTTTATACGCTGGCAGAAGTGGCGGGTTTCGAGCCACTACGTCAAAAAAATGGTAAATAAGCAGGACTTTTTTACTATCTTGACGGCCTAAAGATAGCGGTTGTATGGTGGGTCGGCTGAATCACCTGAACCCTGAACCACATTCAAAATGCGGGTTGTGGATTCATTATTTTCTACTTAATTTCAGCCGATATAAACTCCTGATGCCATTGTTGAGCGACTCTATCCCAGCCAAATGAATCTTTAAGTTCTAATGCTTCCTGTCTTAAAGAGTCTTGTTTCTCAGGATTTTTTAACAAGTCAATCACTGCTGCAATAAAAGCATTATTAGTTTCCTCATCCCCAGCAGGCCCTTTAATTCGGATACCTGATTTCACAGTTTCATCTAAACCTCCATAAGTTGTCACCACCGGAACACAACCAGCAGCTTGCGCTTTCCAAGCACTAATACAGAAACTTTCAGGTGTATGACAAGGATAAACCCATACTCCCGATTTGAATAATTCTTCAACTAATTCTTGTTGTCCAATTCTACCATGTTCATAAACATTTTTCTGGTTGAAAAGACGCACTAATTTTTGCTTTTGAACTGGTAATTGTGGAAATTTATTAATTAATTGTGAATTAATTAAAGCATCAACCACTTGCCAACCGTAAAAAACATGAAACTCGGCATCTGGTACTTCTTTGATAACTTTATCCCAGTGTATAAGTAAATGTTCAATACCTCTTGTATAATCACTAATCGAAATTAGCCTTTTGGGATTTCTAGCAATTCCTGTTAAATTGAAATCTTCGAGATTAATCCCATTGGTTGTTAAAAAAATCTTGTCTTCAGGAATCCAGTCTGGCAGCAGAGATTTATGAAAATTTGACAACATAAAAAGTTTGTCAAAACTTGCCAGAAATTCCAAACGCTGAGACTCTTCTAAAGGAGGAAATAATTGCGGGTTATCGTGCATCCACACCGCAGTTTTTCTGGCTTTCACTTTCATTAGCATAGGTTGTGTCCAAGCCCGATGAAAGATTAAGACATTAAAGTTATCTTGGGGATTAAATTTATCAACAGACTGATAAACTACTCCATTATATTCCCCTTCCATATCACCGCATCGATTAAAAACAGTAACCGCGTAGCCTAACTTAACGAATTCTTGACTTAAGTAAACGATCGCTTCCTCGCTTCCGCCAATACCTTTATTCACAGATAAAGGAGACCAATCTTCTACATGAAAGGGAAAATTTGAATAAATTACAAGTGACTTATTGTCCCAGTTCATATTATTTGATTTTTACCATTTGTTGACGTAAATATTGTAGAATAAACTTATATTTTTGTCAAATAAATCCCAGAAATTAAAAGAGTTTAATTTTGTGTGACTGACTCACACAACATTGTTAACGTCAAATTTGGATTGATACACACTTTTTCTATGACTGTCATCACATCATCAGCAAATAACTGTGCTGTTCGATCGCTGATTACAGGTTCTACATAAATAAAATTGCAAAATAACTGCTCGTTTAGCGTGAGAACACCTAACCAAAAACAATCACCACTAATATGTTGAGGAAAAGCAAAGTAGAATTCCTTAACCTTTAGCTTATCGGCTTGATGCCGGAATTGAAATTTGCCTCTATTAGAAATTGCAAAAAGATTATTTCTTCCCATAGTATCTTCTTTACTCAAGATAGACTTAATCACGAGTTCCTTCATGGAATCCATGTCAAGATTACGTAATTTACCTTCTTGTAGTCTAGTTATATGGACACCGCTAATTAAAGAATCATGTATTTGGGATTTACATTCTCTAGCTAAATCCCAAAAAGATGTATTTGGCTCAACTAACTGATTAAAACCCAGCACAGATATAAAACAACCTAGATTTTGGTCTGTGATTTCAGGCTCACAATATTTTCTCAAATCTACAGGTAAACCATAGGAGAAATTTGCCTGTGTATCTATTGATAGTAATTTACCAGCAGCAAATAGCATTGCCGCACACATAGCACCATGCACTGTGGTTTTTTGTTGTTTGCATTTATCAATTAGTATCTTAGTCTTTTCTTGACTAAGCATTCGCGGTAACATCCGAGTTAAACGTTCGTTAGCGGATGCTTGATGTTCAATAATTAATTGGGGTGGTAGAGAGGGTTGTTCAGTTGCGAGTGGATGATTTTCCCTTGGTTCTTTACTGGTAATATTATAAGTAACTAAATTTTCTATGGGCTGAATAAATTCTAGGGAGTCTACTTGAGATATATTCTCTCCATCCTTGATTTTTTGACAATAAAATAACAGGTCATCAATAAAGCGCATACATGATATGCCATCTACAATTCCATGATGAAAGGTAATAATCATTTCACAGGTATTTTGATTCTGAGGAGAATACAAAAGAGTTAGGCGACACAGAGGATTTTTCCCTAGTGTAAATTTTGTATGTATTTCTTTCTCGGCAAGTTTAATTGCTTCATTTTCATCTTTTTTGTATATAATTTGGACTGGAATTTCCGTTATTCCTGACGATTGAAAATATAATCCATCCTCAGACTCAACAATGTAAACTTGGAGCATGGGATGACGCTGTTGGACTAATTTAAGAGCTTGTTGAACAACATCCGGTGTTAAAATCCCTTCCAGATAGACAACATTTACAATTAGTCCACCTCCCACGTCATGGCCGAGCGCCATCCACATTTCTACCAAACCAAGTTTTCTGCTGAAAGATTTCATTTGGATTTTCTCTGATTTCAAAGTTTATCTACATTTATGCAATTGCTCAATTATCCAAAATTGAGTGGTTTGTAACAATACTCCGGACTATTTTTAAATAGGGATGCGATGCCTTCGGCAAGCAACGCTTACGCAATAAAGCACAGAAGCGAAAAAAGTGAGTGCAATCTGAACCCAAAATGAACAGAAAAAAAGGCGCTCTTTTAGGTTAAGCTATAAAATCACACAATCTTAACAGATTCCATTAGGAAAATTATGGAATCCATCTTACAACAAATGCCGAGGATTAGTCAACCCCAAAAGAAGTTTTTAATCACTTTATTCTAAAATATTTTGCTGATCCTTTTGTTTTGTCAACTTCACGAATCTCAGTCGTTATAGTTGTTTGAGCGAAAAAACCTACCGTCCTCTCTTTCTCAAAAGCTTTAACTTTCCACCATTTAATCAATATTTGCTCGAATCTGCCTTAAATCCTGAACACACAGTCATTGCTGGTATTGAGTGTTTTTTTTTATAAAAACTGGCCAAAAGACTGACGGTAAAGCTTATTTTTATAAGGGTGTAGCTGGTAAATCGGAACAGGGGTTGGAAATTCCTGTAATTTCTATTGTCGAAATAGATAGTCGTTTATCTTATAGCTTAAGCCTACAGCAAACTCCATCACGCCCTCAAATAAAGCCCGCGAAAAAATGCCCCAAAATCCGAAGAATTGCTGGTCGAAAAAAAGTCGAAAAAAACCGGAATTTTCAAGTTCAAAGCCTGACATCACAAGAGTTGATGACTATGCAAAACATTTGAATAATACTCGTTATTTCTTCCCTAGTTCTGTACGTACAAATGGTCGCTGATGGCTATTAATATCGCTCTAAATTCTGGGATGCTGTGCGGGAGTTAAATTTAAACTTTATTGGCAAGCGAGCGAGTTGATGCTAACTTACGCTATCTCTATAAAGGTGAACAAAAAAACTGGGAGCACCTCACAAATATGATGGTAAATTTAACTCTAGTGATTTGAGTCGTCTTAAATTTATTAAAAAAATAAAAGCGGGAGTTTCATTATATACATTGGTACTAGGCGAGTTGTTGTTTAAATTGCCAGATGAGTTTGGCTTGTATTTCTGAGGTTCAAGCCAAGGGAAATATCAAAAATGCGTTATTGTTTAGCACTGATATTCACCTGCTGCCTGAGCAAATTGTTGAATATTATCAGGCTCGTTTTCATATCGAATTTATTCTTCGTGATGTCAAGCAATTTACGGGATTGTCTGATTGCCAAGCTCGTCATTTACCGCGACTTAATTTTCATTTTAATGCCAGTCTTATTGCCTTCAATTTAGCTAAACATCAACTCTCTACTTGTCATTCATCTGCCAAGTCTTTTGTGTTTTCAATAACCTCTTATAAACGTCTGGAATTCAATAAACACCTACTTTGTACCTTGATTGACAAGTTAGATTTAGACCCAGATTTGATTTTAAATCATCCTAATCTTTCTTCAGTCTTGTCTTATGGTAAGCTGTTCGACATTTAAAGGACAATTGTAGGGTGCGTCAGTACATAAGCGTTTCCCTTGTAAGCGTAAGTGTTCTAGCTGACGCACCTTACCTGGTTCGTTAGTTGTTTAAATGCGTAACAGCTTACTCTGGCTGCTTAAAAACTGTCGGGAGTATTGGCATAAGATATAATGAAGAAAGTTCTATAATGAAAATTAGCGCTAGGAAGTTATTTAGGCAAACAATCCTATTAAGGAATTAAAAATAAATAAGGTGACTAATAGAGCAATAGTTTACCTTGGAGCAAGGCTTCTGGGGTTTAATTGTACAACTTATATTATGTCCGGTCGATTCCCTCCGCTTCGCTTCGCCCGACATCAGGTAGGGGTTCCCCTCACCAACAATATCTGCCAATAATTGACAATCTCAAAAACCCGCCCGACCGGGATATTATGGTCAATCGATCGGACATGATATTATTGATTTTTCATTCCTAAGTCACGAAGAAGTCGCAAAGCTTGCGAAGCAAATTTATGAGAGCAGCATCCGCGAAAAAGTAGAGTCAGAAAACAATATTGGTAAAATGGTGATTATCGACACACTTTAGCCAATCCCGCTTCATACTCTGCATCGACTTCATCAAGTAGCGCATCTAACCGCCCATCCTCCAAATCGTTTTCAATTTGCCTATCCCAAACCTGTTGGCGATACTCTATCAGCCAAGTAGTGAGTTCGGATAGTTCCTTAACTGACAAGTTCATAATTGCTGTTTCAAGTTCTTTAACGCTCATACATTTTGCCACATCATTAATATTATTAATATACCAATAATCCTGAACGCACGGGTAGTCATAAACCAGGTTTTTTCCGAAAGACGCGTTGCAGCTTACAGATGAGCGTGAAAAACCCGGTTATGAAGGTTAGTTGTAGATTATACAGAGCGACGCAGCCGTAAGTATGGTGGGCCGCTGCGAGATTTTCGAGTTTATTTCTAGATTGTAAATAGCGACGTACCCACGGTATTTTTTAGGGTGCGTCGCTGTGACATTTTCGAGTTTATTTCTAGATTGTAAATAGGGACGCACCCTACTATCTCGTCACGCAGACTCCGCCCACCACTACCCGACATTGATCGCGGTCCGCATCAAATCTACTATCATTCCGCCTCGCCGAATCTAAATTTCTACTCCGCGAATTGTAGTAATAATCTCCCGCCGGAAAGTTTCTAGTCGGGACAGCGCAGTAAGTCGAGTCTTGATTTCCATCGTCAAATCTGACTCTCACCATAGAACGTCTCTCGCGACAATCAACAGACCGCAAGCCAAAATCATCTTCCAGAAGCTGTGCTCTGTCATATCGACCGTCATTTCGGCCGTCATCTCGCCTCGTGTACCAATCGTCCCGCGAATTGCGAGATCGTCTGTTGCCCCCATCAATTCCCGAAACTTCCAGCGTGTAGCTACCGCCCCTGGCTGCATCTTTTGCTAACACTAAAAGCTTATAATCGCCAGTACGGGGAATTTGATAATTAAAAGAACGGTCTAGCGTAAAAGCGACTTGTTTGTTGTTCCCGTAAAACAGCACCATGACGGGAGTAAAACCGCGACTTCTATCTGTATCTAAAAAAACTTCAATGTTGTCGCCTTCCCTTGCGCTGAATGTGTATTCTTGACCGCGCAATTCTTCCGTCGGAGTTCCGGGTGTCCACATATTTCGGAAACGGTAAATCGGGGAAGTGCGACGAATTACTCCGTCAATGCGATCGTTATTACCTATCTGTTCGCCAACCGCACTTGAGGAAATTCCGGTAAGTGCCAATCCCGTAACTAGGACTGCGGCAGCAATACTGTTTAACAAGTTGTGTGCTTTCATATCAACCTCTGGAAAATTTTAAAATCTTTTTGCTTTTTTTGTGCCGACATTTGCATACACAATCCATTTTAAATGTAATTTCTGCCAACCGTGTCAACCTCACCCAACCCGGCTATTTAGCGGGTGCAAAATCTCATGTTAAAGTTATAGACGTTGAGCCCTAATCTAAAGTTGCGATCGATCGCCACAAATCAGCAATCCCGATTCAGCGTCGAGACTCGCCATAATTCCCATTGGCAAAGCAGCGTTAACTCCCTCGTGCCCGAAGGGCAAATCCGAGACAATCGGAATATTCAAGTCCCCCAGCCGATCGCGCAAAACCTCTTCAATGCTAAAACTGGGAATACTCGGCTCAATCTCGCAGCGACTGAAGCGCCCCAAAGCAATGCCCCGCACCCCAGCGAAAGCCCCCGCCATCCGCCACAAAGTCAACATTCGATCGACCCTGTAAGGAGCCTCGGAAACATCCTCAAATGCGAGAATAACCCCGGTCAAATCCGGTTGATACGGGGTTCCGAGCAAATGAGAAGCCACAGTCAGATTCGCAGGAAACAGCCGCCCGGTGGCTTTTGATCTGCCCCATCCTTTACCTTGCAAAGATTGTAAGGGACGACCTTCTATGCAGTCAAAAAGTCGATCGACAGACCAATCCGGTTCATCCGCCAAAGTTGTCAGCATCGGCCCGTGAACGCCCCAAATGCCCAATTTGTCGTGATTCCACAGCAAAGCAGTAATGTCGGAAAAGCCGATTAACCATTTCGGGGAATGGGAATTGGGAGTTGGAAATTGGGAATTTGCCCAATCTCCCACATTTCCTTTTTCCAAAAGTCGAGTGCTGCCGAAACCGCCTCGAACACACAGAATACCGCGACAATCCGGGTCATTGAGGGCATCTGCCAACTGTCGGACGCGGTTTTCATCGGAACCGGCCAAATAGCCCCAGCGATCGTCAAAACCCGGTGTTAATTCAAGTCGATAGCCACGGGATTTCCAAATTTCTACACCCCGTTCAAAGTTGGTTGATTCTCGCAAACTGCCACTAGGGGCAATTACTTTGAGCAAATCTCCTGGTTGCAGAAATTTTATGTTAGTCATTAGTTATTAGTTATATCGTGTTTTGTGAATCGATCGTAATTCTGTAGGGGCGGGTTTTACAGACAATTTCTGACTGAAACAGACCATCTCGAAAACCCGCCCCCACCCACCCATAAATACAAACCTACCTTTTCGGATTGGTGCATCGAGCGTAATTACGTAGATACTGTCTAGACAAGTCAAGGGGTAGCAAGTAAATAATTGGGGTCGAAAGGCTTTTGGGACTTTAAAATACCAAAAGCCAAATGCACCAATTTCCGCATCAAAGCACCAATCACCTGCATTTTGACCTGGACACGACCCAATAATCTCTCGCTCATAGCTTTGAGTAACGGATTGTGACGCATTGCCACTACCGCCGGCATATACAATGCTTTTCGCAGTCGGACATTGCCCGTGCAAGATAAACGTGTTTTGCCACGAACACTCGTTCCTGAACTGCGTTCACAGGGAGTTAAACCTGCATGAGCAGCTAACTGACGGGCGTTCTTATAATCCTCAATCCGACCAATTTCAGCTAAAAATACAGAAGCTGTCACATCTCCAATTCCGGGAATTGATGTTAAAAGGTCGCGCTGCTGTTTCAAATGCGGATGTCGGTCAAAATGGTCGCTAATTAATTGTTTTATCTGTGCTTGTTGTTGTTTGAGGTACTCCAAATGTTCCTGGGTAAGGGAAGCAACAGTTGCTGTGGCTGTTTCCAGACGGTTTTGTTCGGCAGTAAACATTTCCATTAAGGAATCTAGTCGTCGCAACAGGGCTTGTAATTCTTTAACTTCTGGTGCCGTAGGCGTCCAGAATGAGGGTTTAACAGCCGCACAAAAACGGGCAATCAGTGCTGCATCTACGGAGTCTGTTTTGGTACGCAGGAGTTCGCTTTTAGCAAACCCTTTAATCCGAGCTGGATTGACTATACTGACCTGATATCCGGCTTGGTAGAGAAATTCTGCCAAGGCTTCTCCATAGATGCTGGTGGCTTCCATGCAAGCATGAACTTCCTCAACACCAAGTTGTTTGAGCCAAGAATGTAAACTCTCAAAACCTGCGCTATTATTGGTGAATTTTTTGAGTCTGGTGCCACCACTTTCTTTCAGTAAAACGACATGAAAGTCTTTTTTACTGATGTCTATGCCTAAAACTTTGGATGTCATGGTTTGCGGATGCTCTGCGCTGAGTGTGAAAGAACAAAACAGGCAATAGAACTAACCTTGTAAATGCAGGCTTTCTCATGAAAACGAGAGCCTAAGATACCGCCTGTGTTTAGAGTGCGCCTGTCATCAAAAATGTCCGCTTATCTACACACCAGACTTGTTTTAGTCGATCGGGAAGGGCCAACTTCACCGATTGCTGATGTCCTTGACTACACTTTCTACTATCTCTCGATCTTAAAGTAAGAAACTTGAAGAGTTTCTTTATATTTCCTCGCTAACGCTGATGCTACCTACATTGGTTCGATCACCTACATCGGTTTGATCGAGAACATCGGTTCGATCGCCTGACTGACTGCTCGATCGCCTGACTGACTGCTCGATCGCCTGACTGACTGCTCGATCGCCTGACTGACTGCTCGATCGCCTGACTGAC
>NZ_JAUBTT010000028.1:0-4647 GCF_036705125.1 Microcoleus sp. B7-D4 | reverse complement strand
TCTTTTAAGATACAAGGGGCGGGTTTTACAGACAATTTCTGACTGAAACAGACCATCTCGAAAACCCGCCCCCACCCACCCATAAATACAAACCTACCTTTTCGGATTCGGTGAATCGAGCGTTATTCTGTAGGGGGGATTTTCCGACAATTTCTGACTGAAACAGACCATCTCGAAAACCCGCCCCCACCCATCCATAAATACAAACCTACCTTTTCGGATTCGATGCAAATTTCAGGTTGATGTAGGTTATCGGTTGTGGCGGGGCGGGTTTATCTAGATTGTTGATAATCGTTAGATATTGTCGGTGAAACCCGCCCCTACGGGATATGGTTGATTATTGATTTAGGGGTGAGTTTTTCAGATTGTTTGTTAATGATTGCTAAGGCAAAGTCAGAATTTCCACCCCAGAATCAGTCACAGCCAGAGTGTGCTCGAATTGAGCCGAAAGCTTTCGATCCTGCGTGATAGCCGTCCAACCGTCGCCCAAAATTTCCACTTCCCAAGTACCCTCATTAATCATCGGCTCGATCGTAAAAACCATGCCTTGTCTGAGCTTCTTCCCCGTGCCCCGCTTACCGTAGTGCAAAATTTCCGGTTCGGTGTGAAAAACGCGGTGAACGCCGTGTCCCGCAAAATTTCGCACTACCGAAAAACCCTGTGCTTCAGCATATTCTTGAATCGCTGCACCGATGTCACCGGTACGAGCTCCCGGTTTAACTTCTGCAATTCCTCTTCTTAAACATTCCTCGGTTACTTCAACTAACTTTTTCGCTACCGGGGAAGGTTTGCCCACAAAAAAAGTCTTGGAAGTATCGCCATGATAACCATCAACTAAAGGCGTTACATCAATATTAATAATGTCACCTTCTTTAAGAATTTGTTTCGCATTGGGGATGCCGTGACAGACTACTTCATTGACGCTTGCACACAGAGATTTGGGAAATCCTTTATAGCCTAGCGGAGCGCTTTTGGCTCCGTGTGCCAAAGTCCAGCGTTCGGCTTCATCGTTAATTTCTAGAGTGCTGACACCGGGTTTTACCATCGGTTCGAGATGCAGCAGAAGTTCGGCAGCTAAGCGACCTGCTTGACGCATTTTTTCGATTTCTCTACTGGATAAAAGCACTAAACGTTCGGTTGCCATAGTTTTTTCTGTTTGCTTTTTTGTGGTCTATTAAGAGTTTATTTAACTCAACTTTAGAATAGATTTGAACCAGTGTTCACAACGATCGCCCAAAGCTCCTAAAGAGTATTCTACCTCTGCTTGTCGCCGGCAAGCGCTGCGGTCAATTTGGTCTAAGCGGGCGATCGCACCTACCAAGCCATTTACACTATCAGGCTCCACTAAAAAGCCCGTCAGTCCCTCTCTAACAATTTCCGCCGGCCCCCCGCGCTCGTAAGCAATCACAGGCACACCGCACGCTAAACCCTCGATCGCGACATTTCCGAAAGCTTCCACCCAACGTGGTGTCATCAACAATGCTTGGCACTGACGGACTTGCTCTTGCAGTTGGGTTGTGGTCAGAAACCCTAAATATTCTACGGGAGCATCCGGGTAATCTGCACAAATTTTTTGCCAATAATCCTCATCTTGCATTTTGCCCATAATTTTTAGGGGAATGCCTGTAATTTTCGCTGCTGCTACTGCATCTTCTAAGGCTTTTTCCGGGGCGATGCGACCAAGCCAAGCTAATTTGGGTTCCGGTTGGCTGCAAAATTCGTACAGCGATAAATCTATGCCGCTTCCCAACAACCGACACTCCTTGCCAAAGGCGAATGTTTTGGCTTGAGAAGCGGTGTGAACTCCGATCGTACCAGGAAACTGGACGGCGGTTTGTGCGGCAATGCGATCGAGGGCTGCGGAAAGGGATCCCATGCTGATAAAATGGGCGATCGGAGTCCTAAAAAATGGTGTCAAATAAAACGGCAGCCAATCGTAGGCAAAATTAACAATGACATCCCATTCATCCTGAACTTGGCGAGCATATTCCCACATATTCGCCAGCACAGAATCTGCGGGCATCACAATAGGAGCATTGTAATCTTGTGTTTGGGCCGTTACTTGCAAATCACCCGTTATTTCGATTACACAAATTGATTCTAAAACTGAACCTCTCGGCGCTACAACTGCTATTTTATGACCGCGACTCTGTAATTCTTTAGCGATGTTAAGGACTGTAAGTTCTACTCCGCCGCCCAAGCCAGAACCGAGTTGACCGACTGAAGTTGACAGGAACAATAGTTTCAAAGAGTCATTAGTCATTAGTCATTAATCATTAGCCATCAGGCACTGATTCTAACACAATCTATCTTATAAATTCTCCCCTCTAAAATCTAAAATATAAAATTATAGCCTTTCGAGTTCTCATATGAGGTACTCATGGGCATAGGCCTCCGTGGCCTCCGTGGCCTCCGTGGCCTCCGTGGCCTCCGTGGCCTCCGTGGCCTCCGTGGGCATACCTCACCACGCTTGAGAACCGCTATATACCTGTTCTCAGGAAAGTAAGGTACTATTCCAATGGCCTGTTTGGCCTGTTTGGCCTGTTTGCCCAAGAACACCTCATGTTACTGAGAAAGGCTATAAGCTGTCACGCATTTAAATTGCATATTCAGGGCGGGCTTTTTGGCCCAACCCCTACTCCCCACAAGACGGCGAATTGTTTGTTGACATTCTATTTAAATGCACAACAGCTTACTTAAAAATTGCTAAATTTATTAATCCATCCCAGAACGCGGACGGAGGCGGTTCAACTGATTGATGGCCCAGCGAGCAGTTTCCTGAACTTCTGGATCTGGATCGTCTGTCGCACGGTGCAACAAGTAACTGATTTGATTCACCAATTCGTAAATCCGCGTCAAGTCGCGAATCGCATTTTTACGCACTTCGGGATTTTCATTTTGCAGCGAAATTGACCAGGCATTATTCATGGGTTTGAGAGTGCGAATGCCAATTTCCGAGAGACTTGCCAAAATTAAACTGTACTGGCTCGAGTCGGAATTTGCTAGCAAATCGAGCAACGGCTCAACTGCTCTGGAATCTCCCCGCTGGCCGAGTTCCCAAATTGCTTTGCGCCTCAAAGCCGGATTTAGGTGCTGCAAATCTTCAATCAGTGCTTCAATAATATCAACTTTAGGTCTACCATCCGTTTCGGGAAGGGCAATACCTTTCTTCTTCGCTAGGGAATCGGTTTGATTAGTTGTTTCGGGAATGTTGAAACCTGTGTTGCTGTACCCATTGCTCTGAGTTTCCAAGGGCGGGGTGTCGGAATTAATTCGATCGCCCTCGACTGCTGCATTCTGGGATTCCGGTTCCCCGGATTCCAGGATAAACGGTAAAGGTTGATCGCTGCTCTCGATACTGTAGTTTTTTGGCAAACCAAAAGGGTAGGGCAAGGCTGACAGCGATTGTCCTCCAGAAGAATTCTCTTGCGGTCTAATTTCGTGCGAGTTTATAGGAGAATCGGGATTAGTAAATTGAGAGTTTCTTTGGTTGTGGCGATCAAATCTTCCCCGTCTTCGCTTAGAATAATTTGACTCGTCACTGCTAACTAATTTGAGCATGATAAATACTGCCGCTGCCGTGACGACAACTGCTGCCAAACCCAACATTAAGAACCCCCGCTGACGAGACAAAATGACGAGCAAATTGGATACCGATTTCGGGATATTAGAATTAGATTTGGACGTTTTGGACGGCTGAGATTTGTTTTTATCGGGCGCTGGAGACGGTTTTGGAGGCTTGGAATCTTGGCGATCGTCCGGGGGAGAGTTCGCCTGAGCAATTTCTTGGGAAACAGCACGCGCAGAGGCATTGAGTACCTGGTGCCCTCCGTCGGCACTTGGACTGAACGCAGCGCCCAGACAGGCAATGCAGGTGAACAAACATACAGAGGAGCGGTAATGCGCCATAAGACTCAATCCGGGTTTTGAGAGGCAACGCCGCATGACGAGCTTTAGTTTAACCTTGAGTTAGCTCGATCCTAGCTGCTATGGGCTTAACTAACTTACAAATAGCACCAGACTAGCGAAAAACCCTGGTTTGAGAGGGCACCGAGCCAGATATTATAAGCACAATTGTGTCATTGACGTGCAACTCCTTTAAATAATTAGTTTAATTAGGGTTTGCTGAATAATCGATCGCAAACTAAGAACAGGAGTGATCGATATATTCAAGCAGAGTTATATATAAGTTTTTTCGGTATCAAGTCCCCCAATTATAATTGGGGATTATCTTCAACCCAAAAACAGGTGTTCTTTTTCCAAATAGACAGAAAAACACACAAAAAACCCGGCGCCACCAGGTAGCATCGGTTCATAACCAAAAAAGTAATTGCAATAACCGTACCAGAGGTATTATCAAGTTTAGCCATAACTCTATTGAGACCGAATCTTCTTTTCCGCAAGCCCCAAACTTTCCCTCTATTGCATTTCTAATTCTTTCATCTTCTAAAGCTTGCTTCTTTTTTGCTTTACTCACATTTGCTGGGGGTCTTCCTAGAGGTGGCCCACTAATTCTAATGCCTCTTTCTTTACACCATGCTCGGTTTTCTCTTGTACGGTAAATGCGATCGGCATGAACGGACTCGGGATAATATCCTGTGAATCTATAATAAGCTTCTAAAGAGTGCTTTTAAGTCCCCTGATTCG